>JAFGSH010000102.1 GCA_016934695.1 Deltaproteobacteria bacterium | reverse complement strand
GCTCCGGACGATCACGGTGGAGGGGATAAAGGGCCGGGGAATTGCGGGAATGCTTGGCGGTCTGATGAAGATCCCGCGGGGAATGGCGCAGTCGGTCTCCCTCCTGCGTGAGTTTCGCCCCCATATCGTCCTGGGGGTCGGGGGATACGCCTCCGGGCCGGCGGTGATGGCGGCCCGTTGCATGGGGATCCGGACGGCGGTCGCCGAACAGAACGCCCTGCCCGGTTTTACCAACAGGATGCTCGGCAGATTCGTGGACAGGGTGTTCCTCTCCTTTCCCGACAGAGAGGGGCGGTTCCCGGCCGCAAAGACGATCGTTACGGGGAATCCTGTGAGAAGGGAATTCGTGAGGGGGATACAGCAAGACGGGAGGAGAGGAGATGCCTTCTCCATCCTCGTCTTCGGCGGCAGCCAGGGGGCCCGGGCGATCAACCGGGCGGTTGTGGAGGCCATGAAATATCTGGAAGACATGCGGGGCAGGTTGGCAATTACCCATCAGACGGGAGCGGGGGACCTCGATGAGGTATCCGTCGCCTACCGCAGCCTGGGCATAAGCGCCGACGTGCGCCCCTTCATAACCGATATGCCGTCGGCGTACGAATCGGCGGATCTTCTGATATGCAGGGCGGGCGCGACCTCCATCGCCGAGATAACGGCGGTCGGCAAGGCCTCCGTTCTGATCCCTTTCCCCTTCGCTGTCGGGGGGCACCAGGAGCTCAACGCGCGGGTCCTGGCCGATGCGGGCGCGGCGGAGATGATCCTCGAAGAGGGGCTTGACGGCAAGGCGCTCGCCGGAGTCATCAGGAGGCTTGCGGGCGATCCGGAGGCGGTGCGGCGGATGGAGGAGGAATCGAGAAAACTGGGAAACGTAAAGGCGGCCGAGCGCATCGTGGATGAATGCCTGGCGCTGCTGGGCCTCGACGTGCCGGAGCGGGAATCGGGGGAATCCGATGTATAGAAGAGTGAAGAAAATACATTTCGTCGGGATCGGCGGTATCGGTATGAGCGGGATTGCCGAGGTCCTCCTGAATCTCGGGTACACGATCAGCGGGTCCGATCTGGAAAAGTCCGATATCACGGCGAGACTGGAATCGCTGGGGGCCAGGGTTTTTTACGGTCACCGGTCGTCGAATCTCACCGATGCCGATGTGGTAGTCAAGTCGACGGCGATCAGGGAGGACAACCCCGAGGTGGTGGAGGCGCATACCAGGAATATCCCGGTCATCCCCCGGGCCGAAATGCTGGCCGAGCTGCTGAAGCTGAAGTATTCCATAGCCGTATCGGGATGCCACGGCAAGACGACCACCACCTCGATGGTCTCAACGGTGCTCGCCCACGGCGGCCTCGATCCCACGATGGTGATAGGGGGCAGGCTGGACAGCATCGGGAGCAACGCACGGTTGGGTGAGGGGGAATTCATCGTCGCCGAGGCGGACGAGAGCGACGGGTCCTTTCTCCAACTGAACCCGTACATAGCCGTTATTACCAATATCGATCGCGAGCACCTGGACTACTACCCCGGGATCGGCGAGATCAAGGACGCCTTCCTGCGATTCGCCAACTCGGTCCCCTTTTACGGGGCCGTTGTCCTGTGCGGCGATTGCGACAACGTGCGGGACATCCTGCCGAGGGTCAAGCGGAAGGCCGTCACCTACGGGGTCTATACCGAAGCCGATTTCAGGGCCGCCGACATATCCTTCAGCGGGCTGACGTCGCGATTTTCCGTCTCCCACCGGGAGAAACCCCTGGGAGAGATCGAGCTGCAGGTCCCGGGTCTGTTCAATGTCTACAACGCCACGGCGGCCGTGGCCGTGGGCGTTGAGCTCGGCATGGAATTCTCCGCCATACGGGAGGGGATACAGACCTACCGGGGCGTCCACCGCCGGCTGGAGATCAAGGGGGAGGTCGGCGGCATCACCGTGGTCGACGACTACGGCCATCACCCGACCGAGATCAAGGCGGTCCTGGCGGCCGCACGGAACGTGTGGCAGGGCAGAATAATCGTCGTCTTTCAACCTCACCGTTATACACGTACCAAGGCCCTGTTCGACGACTTTTTGGATTCTTTCGATGATGCCGCGAAACTGATCCTTACGGATATCTACGCCGCCAGCGAGAAGGAGATACAGGGGGTCCATTCCATCAACCTCAGCAGGGCCATCCAGGAGCACGGTCACGGCGATGTGACGTATCTATCGGGTTTCGGGGAGATTGCCGACCACCTGTGCGCCGTCGGGCGGCCGGGGGACGTGATCCTTACCCTGGGGGCGGGGAACGTGTGGAAGGTGGGAGAAGACCTGCTGGAGAGGCTGAAGGGACAATGACGGGTGCAGCCGTGACGATTGCGGAGACACAACTCAGAGAGAAGATCGGCGGTATTGCCGCCGGACGGGTGCTCTTCGACGAGCCCATGTCCGCGCACACCTCCATGGGTGTCGGGGGGAGGGCTGATGCCCTGGCCTTTCCCGATACCGTCGAGGGACTCAACGGTCTGGTCTCCTTCCTCCTGCAGGAGGGGATTCCTTTTCTGCCCGTCGGAAACGGCACGAACCTGATCGTGAGAGACGGCGGGTACCGGGGGGTGCTGATCTCCCTGGAGGCGCTCCGGAGGCTTGAGGTACGGGGGACCGGCGATGCCGGCGCCGTCCGCGTCCATGCCCAGGCCGGGGCCTCCTGCTCCGCCCTGGTCGATCTTTCGCTCAGGGAATCCCTGGCCGGGATGGAATTTTGTGCGGGGATACCGGGAAGCGTCGGCGGCGGCGTCAGGATGAATGCCGGGGCGTGGGGGAAGGAGATGAAGGATGTCGTCGCGTCGATCTCCCTTCTCGATCCGGGCGCCCGGATGCGCGAGATCGTGAGGAAAGACCTGCACTTCGAGTACCGGAATCTCCGTCTCCCCGAAGAGGCGATCATTACGGCTGCCGATTTCCACCTCGTGAGGGGGGACCGGGACGCGATCGGGAAAAGGATTGCGGAGATCACCGCACAGCGCAAGGCGCGGCACCCCCTCGCACAGCGGAGCGCGGGCTCCGTGTTCAAGAATCCCCCCGGACATCCGGCGGGGAAGATGATCGAGGAGGCCGGCCTCAAGGGACTGAGAATCGGGGGGGCGGAGATCTCCGAGAAGCATGGAAACTTTATCGTGAACAGGGGCGGCGCGAAGGCGGCGGATATCGTCGCCCTGATGGATATGGTCCGTGAGAGGATCCTGGACGCCAGGGGGGTCCTCCTGGAACCGGAGTTGAAGATCATAGGGGACGAGGGATGAGGAAATCCCTGAAATCGACCATTTCGCCGGCAAGAAACAAGTCGAAACGACGGGCGGGGGCGGTCCGCGGTGAGATATTCAGGACGCTCGGCATCGTGGGTCTTGCCGGCCTGCTGGCTCTCCTCATGGTGTATGGGTACAATTTCGCCCTGTGTGCCGATTATTTCCAGTTGAAAGATACGCTTATACGGGGCTGCAAGAGGATCAGCGAAGAAGAGGTAAAGGCCCTCGCCGGGATATCGGCCCCCCTCAATATCCTGACGGTGAATCCGGAAAAGATGGCGCGGGCGATAGAGAAAAACCCGTGGGTCAGGAATGCCTCCGTCGGGAGGGAACTTCCCGACAGGCTGGTTATCGAGGTTACCGAAAGGGAAACCGCCGCCCTCCTGAAAAAGGGGACCGACCTGTATCTCGTGGATCGTGACGGGGTGGTATTCAAGAAGTTCGAGACAGACGACAGCGTGGACGCTCCGGTGTTCACCGGCTTCTATCGGAACGGAGACCTGCGGGACGAGTTGCTGAAAAAGGCCTTCGCGTTCCTGGACTACCTCTCCGGGAGCGATTATTTCCCCCGGGTCTGGAATGTGTCGGAGATCTATGTGGATGAGGTGCATGATCTCTCCGTTGTGACGGATAACCACCTCTTTTTGAATCTCGGCTTCGAGGATTACGAGAAGAAGTTGAAACGGCTGCGGAAGGTGATGGTGGACCTGGCGCGAAGGGGGCTGGAGGGACGATCCCTGAGTATTGATCTCGTAGATTCCAGCAGGGTCGTCGTTCAGGAGGGAGATATGTACGGCCCCAAAAACCCGGCGGTACGGTCCAGGACGAAGATATGACGGCTCCGGCGAATGTGTGACGGCAGGAAGGATGGGTAGATGGCAAAGAGAGAGAATATCGTCGTCGGCCTGGATGTAGGGACGACGAAAACGTGCGTCATCGTCGGCGAGGTTACGAATTCCGGGATCGACATCATCGGAATCGGCACGCACCCCTCGAGCGGGCTTCAGAAGGGCGTCGTGGTCAATGTCGACAGCACGGTGGATTCGATCAAGAGGGCCGTGGAAGAGGCCGAGCTGATGTCGGAATGCGAGATACGGTCCGTCTTCACCGGCATTGCGGGGAGCCACATCAAGGGATTGAACAGCTACGGCATCGTGGCCGTCAAAGGGGGAGAAGTCGACGAATATGACGTCAAGAGGGCGCTGGAGGCGGCCAAGGCGATTGCCATCCCCCTGGACCGGAAGGTGATTCACATACTGCCGCAATACTATAACGTCGATGATCAGGACGGGGTGAAGAATCCCATCGGGATGTCGGGTGTCAGGCTCGAGGCCAAGGTGCATGTGGTCACTGGCTCCGTCACCTCCATACAGAACATCATAAAGTCCGTCAACCGGGTGGGACTGGACGTGAAGGATATCATCCTGGAGCCGCTGGCATCCAGTGAGGCGATTCTCAGCCAGGACGAGAAGGACCTGGGGGTGGCCCTGATCGATATCGGCGGCGGGACCACCGACGTCGCGGTGTTCGCCGAGGGGAGCATCCAGCATACCGCCGTCCTGCCCCTGGGGGGCAACTATGTGACCAGCGATATATCCGTGGGACTGCGCACCCCGGTCCTGGAGGCGGAGAAGATCAAGATCAGGTACGGGTGCACCTATACCCCCCTGATCCCCCAGAATGAGATCATCGAGGTCCCCAGCGTGGGGGGGAGGGATCCGCGGAATGTCTCGCGGCAGGTGTTGGGCGAGATCATCGAGCCGCGCATAGAGGAGATCCTCGGCCTGGTGCACCGGGAAATCGTCAAGTCCGGGTACGACGATCTCCTGGCCGCGGGTGTCGTGCTGACGGGAGGAACGGCGATCCTCGAGGGAATCACGGAACTGGCCGAGCAGGTGTTCAACGTCCCGGTCAGGAAGGGGTATCCGGTGGGCGTCGGAGGGATCACCGATGTCATCAATAGTCCGATGTATACGACGGGAGTCGGGCTGGTTGTCTATGGAAGCAAGGGCCGCGCTGACTATGCGGTCAAGGGAAGCCAGAGGGGTATCGTGAGCAGGCTCACAAAGACCGTCGAACGATGGTTCAACGATTTTTTCTGAGGAGAGGAGGGTGTGGATATGTTTGAACTGGTACAGGGCGGCGCTAAGACCAATACCGCCAAGATCAAGGTTGTCGGTGTCGGAGGCGGCGGGGGGAATGCCGTCAACATGATGATAGCCTACAATCTCAGTGGTGTGGACTTTATCGTGGCCAACACGGATTCCCAGGCCATGGTGGCATCGAAGGCCCCGATCAAGGTGCAGCTGGGGGCCGAGATCACCAAGGGCCTCGGTGCCGGATCTGACCCCGAAGTGGGGAAACGGGCGGCCATCGAATCCCGGGACAGGCTGAGGGATGTCCTGGACGGCGCGGACATGGTGTTCGTGACGGCGGGCCTCGGCGGGGGTACCGGAACGGGCGGAGCGCCGGTCGTGGCCGGGATTGCGCGGGATCTGGGTGCTCTTACCGTCGCCGTCGTCACGAAACCCTTCCAGTTCGAGGGGAAGAAACGATGGCGGCAGGCGGAGGAGGGGCTGGCCGAATTGAAGGAAGTGGTCGACACGCTCATCGTGGTTCCGAATCAGCGGCTCCTCAGCATCAGCGGCAGGAATATGTCTCTCCCCGATGCCTTCAAGAAGGCCGACGATATCCTCTACAACGGGGTGAAAGGGATCTCCGACCTGATCATGGTCCCGGGTCTGATCAATCTCGATTTCGCCGATGTCAGGAATGTCATGTCCGAGATGGGCCTGGCCCTGATGGGGACCGGGGTGGCCGGCGGCGACAACAGGGCCGTCGAGGCCGCGCAGAAGGCGATCTCATCGCCGCTCCTGGAGGACAACTCGATCCAGGGGGCGCGGGGCGTGCTTCTCAACATAACGGGCGGGCCCGAGATGACCCTTTTCGAGGTCAATGAGGCGTCATCCCTGGTCCAGGCCGAGGCCCACGAAGACGCGAATATCATATTCGGAACGGTCGTCGACGAGACGATGGGAGAAGAGATCCGCATTACCGTCATTGCCACGGGATTCGATCCGCAAGTGAGGGGCCACGAGAGGGTTCCCGAGTATTCCTCGGCCATGCCGAGTGTCGGGAAGAAGAGGGAAAATTTCGAGAAACCGACATTTATACGGAACAGGAGCGAGAAAGCAGGGGAAAAACCCGTCGTCATCAGGATGGG
>JAFGSH010000002.1 GCA_016934695.1 Deltaproteobacteria bacterium | reverse complement strand
TCCATGGACGCGGCCAAGGCCCTCTCCGTGCGGGTGACCCACCCCGGCCACATGTCGGAATACGAGAGCCTCGCCGGGGGGACGGGAAAGATCAGGGATATCCTCCCCCCGGTCATCTGTATCCCGACCACGTCGGGAACGGGGAGCGAGGCGAACACCTACGCGGTCCTCACGGACACGGAGCGGGGGATCAAGTTCATCATCATGAGCGAGATCATCGTCCCGAAGCTGGCCATCATCGACCCGGAGGTGACCAGTACCATGCCGAAGGGCCTCACCGCCGAGACGGGAATCGACGCCCTCGCCCACTGCATCGAAGGGTACGTGGGGACCCTGATGCCCTACCACCCCTACTACTCGACGCTGGCCTACTACGGGATCAAGCTGGTCGGCAGGAGCCTCCCCCGGGCCTGCCGGACCCCCGGCGACCTGGAGGCGCGGACGGACATGGCGATGGCGGCCGTCTACGGCGGCGCCGCCTTCACCAAGGGTCTCGGGGTCGGACATACCCTCGGCCACGTCATCGGCGCCCGGTACCACATCTCCCACGGCAAATCGATCGCTCCGGGGCTGCTCTGCTTCGCCCGGGTGAACGAGAAGGCCTGCCGGGAGGATTTCAAGGACCTCGCCTGGACACTGAACCGTTCCGAGAATCTGGAGGAGGGACTTCGCAAGCTCTACGAAGAGGTGGGAATACCTATGCGGTTCAGGGACCTGGGGGTCCCGGAGGAGGACCTGCCGCGGATCGCCTTCGAGGCGTCGAAGGACGTGGTCAATATCGTCGGCAACCCCATCCCTCTCGAGGAGCGTCACTTTCTGGAACTGCTGGAGGAGTTCTACTAGAGGACCGGGATGGACCCGTCCGCGCCCCGGCCGTTTCAGACCGGCGCCGCAAGCCGCCCGGCGGACAGCGCCCGCATTCCCGCGGCATCCGCCAGGACCACCGACGTCTCGACCTGCCGGTCGGGTATGCGCCAGTACCGTTTCAGAAGCAGGTCCTTCTCCCGCTTCGTGACGAGGGAGTATCCGTTCTTTTGGTAGAATGAGACGGCCCAGGTCGCGTCGGCCCAGGTCCCGATCAGGATCGGTTTGTCCGTCATCTCCTCGAGACGGCGCAGGAGTGCGGTTCCGATCCCCTGCCCCTGGAGCCGTGTGCGGACATAGGCGTGGCGGATCAGCGTCACTTCCCCCCGGTCCTGAATACCCATGACGGCGGCGAACGCACCGTCCCGCTCAGCGCCCCAGAAGATGACCCCATCCCCGATCTCATTCGACAGTTCATCCGTGCTCATGTACGGCTCGTGCCACCGGTCGGGGGGGATGATTCCCCGGTACGCCTGTGCGGCGTCATTGATAATCTCGTGGATCGTCCCGAAATCGGACTCACTGCAGCGTCTGATCATACGCTCTTCCATTTCTCACCATCAACCTGAAAATCGAATTCCGGGCACGCAGTGCCTCGATCCTCATTCTCATCGAGACATCTTCCTTAGAGTTGGAGCACCTTGAACCCCAGATCAGGTTGGAAGAGGCGCTGGCCGGTGGTATCGGTCAGCTCGAAGAGAACGATCTCCATGATCTGCCACACCTTTATGCCGGCGCGGATACACCCCGTGACCGTGTTATCCCCTCTCCCGCAGGCCATGTGCAGGTGCACCACGGGGGCGCCCTCATCGTCCGGGAAGATGGTGCCGGTCCCTGCGACCTCATGGACGTCGCCCAGGATGTGCGTCGCCGGGGTGACGGGCCGGGCGTCCCCCCTTTCGGGCCCGACGACGAGCCTGCTCTCCCCGGCGGCCCCGCCGATGATGATCAGGGCGGCGGCGGTTATCCCCTGTTCACGGGCAAACCGTTCGATCTCCTCATGGACCGTCTCTCCGTCCTCCAGCCGCAGGACGAAGGTCCGGCCCCGCTGTGCCTGTGAATATTGCATCGTACCTCACCCCCCTCGTATCAAAGGTTCCACGTACTCCTTGAGGGCGACCGCGTTGTTCAGGTCCTCTTCCTTCGAGCTGTAGACAAAGGTAACCCTCCCCCTCCGCACCAACCGAAGAATCTCCTGCAGCAACTCCCGGTTGCCGTCCAGCTCGGCAAAGTACCGCTCCCTGAATTCGGGCCATTTCTCGGGATCGTGGTTGTACCAGCGCCGCAGCCCGTCCGAGGGTGCGATCTCCTTCGGCCAGGACTCTATGCGGGCCTTCTCTTTCGAGATACCCCTGGGCCAGAGGCGGTCAACAAGGATGCGCAGGCCGTCGCTCTCGGAGGGAGCCTCATACGCCCGCTTGATCCGTATGTCCATCGTCTGCCTCCATCGTTCGTCCCGCCGCGTGGATCCGGTGAGCGGAGACCCCGCACGGCGGAGATGACAAAAACAACCTCACCGCACATCAGAAACAAACACCGCTAACATTTCAATATCCGTTTCCGCCGTACTTTTTCTTCAGATCCTTCTTCAATACCTTGCCGACCAGGCTCTTCGGGAGAGTCTCCAGGAACTCGACCTTCCTGGGAGACTTGAACTGCTGCAATCGTTCCACGCAGTATGAGATAATCTCGCCGGGATCGACACGCTCCCCGGGCTTCAACACCACAAAGGCCTTGATATCCTCACCGTAGATCGGATCATCCATGCCGACGACCGCGGCCTCCAGGATCTTCGGGTGCGAGAAGAGAACCTCCTCGATCTCCCGCGGGGCGATATTCTCTCCCCCTTTGATGATAATATCCTTTTTCCGTTCCGTGATGAAGAAATATCCGTCCTCATCCCGGTAGCCGATATCGCCGGTGTAGAGCCATCCGTTTCTGAGCACCTCAGCCGTCTCTTCCGGCTTATTCCAGTATCCCTTCATAAGCATGGGGCCCGCGATGATGATCTCCCCTTCCTCTCCGGGGGGGAGCTCGCCACCCTGAAAATCGACGACCTTCATCTGAGTCCCCTTCATCGGCAGTCCGATGGACCCGATCTTTTTGATCCCCTCAAAGGGGTTGGTCGCGTTGTTGGCACCCGCCTCGGTGAGCCCCCACCCTTCGGTGATCTCATAGCCGAACGTTGCCTTGAAACTGTCCCAGGTGTCGCGGGTGAGCGGCGCCGAACCGCACGACCAGTACTTCATCGAGCTGATATCATATTTCCGGAGCTCGGGCATGAGCAGCAGGTAGACATACATGGTCGGGACCCCCGCCATGATGTTGGCCCGATACTTTTCTATGGAGGCGAAGAGTTTCTCGGGATCGAAGGCGTTGAAGAGAACCGCGACACCCCCCCCGAGGAGGGCGCGGTAATTCATGCTCGCGATCCCGTATGAATGGCAGAGGGGCAAGACCCCGATGGCGGTCAGGCCGGAGGGGAGACGGAGGGTTTCATGCTGCATCTTCGCGTTCCAATAGAGGCTGGCGTGGGTGTGCATCACCCCCTTGGGGACCCCCGTCGTCCCCGCCGTGTAGATCAGCGCGGCGATCTCGCCGTCAGCGGTCGCTTCGATCTCCAGCTCATCCGAGCTCCTGTCCAGGAGGGTCCGACAGGAGAGGACGCCCGGCGGCACCTCCTCGTCGATCAGGATGATGTTCCTGAGCGCCGGGGCGTGTGTGCGGCAGGTTTCGATCTTCGTGAAGAAGTCCATACTGCTGATGATCGTCTCCGCCCCCGTATCCCGGTAGATGTAGGCGGTCTCCGCGTCCCCGACCAGGAAGTTGATGGGGACAGCCACCGCGCCGATCGCGTACACCGCCTGAAAGGCCTGCACCACCTCGGGACAGTTGGGCATCTGTATAATGACCCGGTCCCCCCGTCCGACACCCAGACTCTTCAGGGCGTTCCCCAGGCGCGATGCGGCACGCCGCATCCGGACATTGGTGAAGACACGATCCTCGAATACCAGGGATACGTGTTCGCCGAATCGCTCGATCTC
>JAFGSH010000101.1 GCA_016934695.1 Deltaproteobacteria bacterium | reverse complement strand
GCGGGTCCGAGTCAACATGTTCTACCACCGCTCCGGCCGTACCGGTGACGGTCGGGGTCCCGTCGTCGGTCCATGTGGCGGTGACCGGCGGATCGGATGTGTCTTCTCCCAAGGCGAGATCGCCGTCTATATACGTCGCCATATGGGTGGTGATCGCCGTATTGCTCGCAACGTCCGCTTCTCCCGTCGATGCGGCGGGAAAGGCTGCCGGATCGGGATTAGGGGTGTCGCGGGAGTCGTAGCTGTACACATGGGCATCCGCCTTCAGGTCCAGGAGTCCGTTCGTGAAGAGACCGTAATCGAAGGCACTCTCCCTCTTCGCTGAGAGAACGACCTCAAGGGTCCTCTCCGCGTCTGAAGACCCGTACCCCGTTACCCGGAAACGGTACCGGTCGTCTCCCAGTGATGTCAGTGCGGTTGAGAGGGTAAAGGAAAAGCCGCTCGGTGCGGAATAGGTCAGAGGTATGGGATCTGCGGTCAGATCGACCGTCCCGGAATCCAGATCGCCGGCCAGTTTTTTCAGGACGTACTGTGCGCCCGCATCGGCGTTGTAGAACGCCTCTTTGCCTGTCCTGTAATTCCTGCTGATCTTCAGATCCGTCGAGGTCTGCATCAAGGCCGTGGTCCCGGCGATGATGGAAACGGCGATCAGGAGGAGCACGACGACGAGCACCATTCCTTTTTCGTCACCCGGGAATGTGGCAAGGTGTCTTTTTATTTCCATGAGGTGGGGACCTCCTTTACAGCCCGAGATTTCTCGGGGTTACAACCGACGTCAGGGTGTATCGCCGATACCCGCCGTTTGAGGGATACTCCGGATCGGGCCTGGCGGTCTGCACCGTAACGGCAATCTGTATGCGGCGTATCTCCGCCGTCGTGGCGGCGGTGCCGCCGCTTGCGTTCCAGTACTGAAATGCAAGAGATTGGACATGTTCGGCAACCGGTTGATTGGTGGCGGTTGCCGTTGACTTGCGACCGAGTTTCTGGATACCGTCTGTCGTATAGAGCGAATAGGTGATATATTCATTTGAATCGCCGGTATCCCCGTCGGAAGGACCCGTTCCATCGTCATCCGTTATGTCGAGAGTGAAGGTAATGGCATCGGAAGAAGCACTGACGATCCCCGCTCCCGCCGAGCCGAGGGGGTCGTACCCCGCCATCCGCATCTCTCTGGTCATGAGGTCCATGGCTGCTCTGGCATTCTGCTGCATCTCGGCGACCTGTTCCTGCGTCCCCACGGTCTTGTTGTACGCCGTGAAGGCGCCGTACATGGCACCGAGGAGAACGAGACCGACGGCCATGGCGATCAGCAGTTCGATCAGGGTGAAACCGCGGTCGCTTTTCGGGGCGAGGAGGAACGCCCCCTTTTGGGGAGAATACTGCGTCATTCCGCCACCATCGTCTTGAGCGTAACGGTATGTGAGGTCCCTTTCCATGAGAAGGACACCGCGACATTGATGGTTTTCATGCCGGTGACGGGGGAGTCGGCGGTGACCGTCCATGCCCTCGTGTAGATGGACTCCCGTGTGTCGGAACCGGTTGTGATGTCCGCGTAGGCCACGCTCTTCAATTCTTCGATCTTGTCCTGGGCCAGCGTTGTGGCGGTGGTGATCTCTCTCCCCAGGGTGTTTCCGGTGATGACGGTCGTCGCCATGCCCGCGACGCCCAGCAGGCCGATGACGAGGACGATCATGGCTATCAGGACCTCTATCAGGGTGAACCCGCTGGAATCGGTGATCCTGCTCATCTGCTTTCCCCCTACTGTATCTTCACCCGGCCCGCGGTCGCCACGGTCACACTCTTCGATCCGCCGGAGTTCGTGAGGGTGACCGTGGTCCCGTACGCAGTCCCCCGCGGGTAGAAGATCGGATCGGCGGTCGCACTGAAGGTCACATCGTGGTACATATCCCGGATGTCTTTCGTCGTGCTTGTCTCGCCGCTGTCCTCCGTGTTGTTATTGTTTGCGTCGTCGAGTACCTTGTACCGATGGTTGTCTAGGAAGAACATCTTGAAGCGGTTATTCTGGCTGACCGCCCTCATCCGAGCCTCCATCAGGTCCGTCATGATCTGCCGGGCCGCCCCGTTCAGCCGCCGGTGGGCCATGTAGGACGTGAAATTCGGCGCCGCAACGGCGGCGAGGATCGCCATGACGGTGATCACGATCATCATCTCTACGAGGGTGAACCCCCTGTCGCCAGCATTCTGTGTCATCTCAGGAATATGCCTCTCATAAGGGGATCACCCAGAAAGATATAGGCGACGGCGGCGATGGATAGAAACGGGCCGAAGGGAATGGCATATTTCGTGTCTTTCCCCCTGGCGATCATGAAGAATATGCCCGCGACCGCGCCGGCAAGGGATGCCGTCATAATGATGAACCAGAGGGACTGCCATCCCAGAAACCCCCCCAGCATGGCCAGCAGTTTTATGTCGCCTCCTCCCATCCCCTCCCGCTTTGTCATGAGTTGATAGCCGAGGGCGACCAGAAAGAGAAATCCTCCGCCCGCCAGGATGCCGATGAGAGAGTCCCTGAACGTCACGTCGGTGAAGAAGACGGCCGCCAGCGCAAACAGCGGTATCCCCGGGAGGGTGATCGCGTCGGGGATAATCTGGTGTTTCAGGTCGACGAAGGTGATGACGATCAGGGCGCACGTGAACAGGAAAGAGGCGAGATACGCACCGGACAACCCGTACCTTCCGAAGAGGAGCACTGAGATGACGGCGGCCAGCAGTTCGACCGCCGGGTAGATCGGGGATATCCTTTCACCGCAGTTATGGCACCTTCCCCTGAGGAACAGGTAGCTGAGGATCGGAATATTGTCGTAGAGCCGTATGGGGTGTCCGCAGTCCGGGCAGTGGGACGCCGGCAGCGCGATGGATTCCCCTGAAGGAATCCGGTGAATGCATACGTTGAGAAAGCTTCCCACGACGGCCCCCAGAACCGCCGAGAAGATTCCCGAAAGAAATTGCGCGTAAGGTATCATTGGTACAACCTGCCGTTATTTATCAGAAAAACTTGATTTCCCTGATGGGCAAACCGGTTTGCATTATCTATACTAAAGATTAGTGGTGAACGCAATGAAGCGCTTCATCTCTTTGGTGTGAAGCGTATCACATGGCGGGTGCATGCAGACGGGCTCGTTTCTCGAGGCGTTCCAGATCGATGATCTGCAGGGTGTTCCCCTCGGTGTTGACCAGTCCCTTCTCGCGCAGGGTCCGTAACTCTTTGTTGATGCTTTCCCGCGTCGTTCCCACGATACTGGCAAGATCCTTCTGGGTCAGGTGCAGGTCGATCTCTATCGGTCCTTCCTCCGTCTTCCGGCGGCCGTGTTTTCTGGCCAGTTCGACGAGCCGACGGGCGAATCTCGTCGGGATGTTGAGAAAATGGGCATCTTCGAGGAGCTCATCCGTCCTGCGCAGACGCAGAGAGAGGTAGGAGAAGATCGCCAGGATGGCCCCCTCGTTCCCCGTCAGGAATGCCAGGAAATCCTTCTGATTCAGGGCCAGCAGTTCGGAAGGTTCGAGTGCCACCACATCGGCCGAACGGGGCATGCCGTCCAGGAGGGCCATCTCGCCGAAGAAGTCTCCCTCGGCCAGGATCGCCGCCGCAACCTCATCCCCCATCTCAGAAGGAAGAACAACCTTGACACTCCCCGATTTGACGATGTACAGTGATGTTCCCTCGTCACCCTTGCGGAAGAGGGCCTCCCCTTTCTTGAGAGAACGGCGTTTGAGAGCGGCGGCCAGGCATGCCCTGTCGTCGTGTTTGAGTGACTGGAACAGGGATATCCTCTCTAAAAAGTCTTCGGGTTTCATGGTCGTCCTTTCGGGGACCCTTTCCGTGAAAGAATCATGCGTCTCTCTTCCGGGTGAGGGTCGGGTTCTGTGGAGATGCGATACGTAAAGTATAGACAATACTGTATAATAAGTCAAAGAATATGTTGCAGTCGGGGCGCATCATCCGGGGCCGCGATCCGCCCGGCCCCTCTGACGGTGTGGAGGACGATATGGAACAATTTACCGTAAGAACCCACGCGAGATTCGAGATGATCGATATTACCCGGGAGGTGAGCGCCATCCTGGAAAAGAGCGGGGTGAAGAGCGGCGTGTGCCGTCTGTTTGTGCCCCACACCACCGCGGCGGTCACCATCAACGAGAACGCGGATCCCGAAGTGCCGAGAGACATCCTCGCTGAGCTGGACAAGATGGTTCCCCTCGATGATCATTACCGGCATATCGAGGGGAATTCCGCCGCGCACATCAAGGCGTCCCTCTTCGGCCCCTCGGAGGTCATCCTGGTAGAGGGGGGCGATCTTGTCTTGGGAACCTGGCAGTCGATCTTTTTCTGTGAATTCGACGGCCCCCGGACGAGGAGGGTTATGGTCAGATGTATTCCCGATGCTGTCTGAACACTCGACCGAGTTCCTCCCCCTGTGCAACAAGGAGATATGAGCACTATGAACATGCAGGCGTCATTTATCCTGGCATCGGCCTCCCCCCGCCGCAGGGAGTTGCTCGGCGCGCTGATACCGGATTTCGAGATCATTCCGAGTGATATCGACGAGACACCGCTGGACAGAGAGGCCCCGGAAGACCACGTCCTGAGACTCTCGCGGGAGAAGGCCCTTGCGGTGTCCCGCGTGCATCCGGGGAGGTGGGTCCTGGGGGCGGATACCGTCGTGGTCATAGACGGAAAGGTACTGGGGAAGCCAGCGACCCCCGCGGAGGCCAGGAGGATGCTCGGCATGCTCAGCGGCCGGGAGCACACGGTCATCACGGGATTCGCCCTCGTGAAAGAAGGTGAGGGCGTCATCGCCAACGAGTCCGTCCGCTCCGGCGTCCTGTTCAAGGAGATCTCCGAGGATGAGATGGCGTGGTACACGGCGACGGACGAACCGTACGACAAGGCGGGGGGATACGCAGTCCAGGGGAAGGCCTCCTTCTTCATCAGGGAGATCCGTGGCTCGTACACCAACGTGATCGGACTTCCCCTGTGCGAGGTGGTCACCGCGATGGAGAAGGCCGGGGCGCTGAAGTTGATTTGAAGGGAGAATCGGCATGTCGGCAGTAAGAGATAACATACGGAGAATACGGGAACGTATCGCCGAGGCGGCCTTGAGATCGGGACGAGACCCTTCCGCGGTCAGGCTGATGGCCGTCACCAAGACGGTGGATGACGACCGAATCCTCGAGGCGATCGAGGCCGGGGTGGATATCATGGGTGAGAACTACGTCCAGGAGGCGAAGCGGAAGATCGAGACGATGGATGTGGATGTGAAGTGGCACATGATCGGTCACCTCCAGTCCAACAAGGCGAAGTACGCCGTCAGGCTCTTTGACATGATCCACTCCGTCGACCGGATGGGGCTGGCCGCGGAGCTCGACAGGCGGTCGGCTGCCGTCGGACGCGTAACGGACATCCTCGTCGAGGTGAACGTGAGCGGCGAGGAGAGCAAGAGCGGAGTCCGCGCGGAGGAGGCCCCGGCCCTGGTCAGGGAGATTGCATCCCTCGGCAATCTCGCAATCCGGGGACTGATGACGATGCCCCCCTGGTTCGATGATCCGGAGGACGCCCGGCCGTACTTCGTGGCCCTGCGGGGGTTGCAAGACCGGATCGCCGCGGAGGAGATCCCCGGCGTCGATCTGCGCGAGCTCTCCATGGGGATGTCGGGGGATTACCCCGTCGCCGTGGAGGAGGGGGCGACCATCGTGAGGATCGGGACCGCCATATTCGGTCCCCGGGGGTCCTAGCCACCCTCATTCCTCTCCTTCCTGGCCCGCCCCGTCCGGGGGCTGCCCCCTGTAGATAAACCTCTCGAGGAGCCGGTGGTAGGGGGTCCAGTTCGATTCACTCGGGCCGCTGATCGATTCTCCGAACGCCTTCGTCTTGGCGTCCAGATCATCGATAATGTTTACAATGAGAGCCTCCACCGTTTTGGGGCGTTTTGGGGAGCCGAATTCCAGGGTCCCGTGGTGGCTGAGGAGGATATGCCGAAGCTCGAGGGCAAGCTGCCGCGGGAAGCCCTCGATCTCGGCGATCTTTGCATCCACGAACTCCACCGTGAGGACGATGTGCCCGACAAGCCGGCCTTCGTCGGTGTAATCCATCGTGCCGTTGAAGGAGAGTTCGTAAATCTTCCCGATGTCGTGCAGGATCCCACCCGTGATGACGAGATCGCGGTTCACCTGCCGGTAGTGACGGGTCACCATGTCGAGAAGACGGGTTACAGAGAGCGTGTGTTCGAGGAGCCCCCCTATGTACGCGTGATGGAAGCTCTTTGCGGCGGGGGCCTTCCGGAAGGCCCCCGCCGTCTCCTTGTCGCTGAATATGAGATCGAGGAGAGCCCTGAGATGCGGGTTACTGACGGTCCCGATGATATCCGTGAGCCCCTCGAACATCTCGGAGATGTCTGAGGGGGATGACGGCAGGTACTCAGCGGGGGTAATTGCCGGGTCATCGACGACAGCGATCTTCGATATGGAGAGCTGCACGACGTTCCTGAAACTGACCGCCTGGGACTGGATGTGGATGATATCCCCCGCCCGGAAGGTGTCGTTCATCTCGGCAGCCCTGTCCCATACCCTCCCGTCGATCTCGCCCGTTTCGTCTCTGAGCTTGAGGTTCAGGTAGGGGTTCCCCTTCTGGGATATGGCCATGTTCTTTTCCGTGACGAGGAACAGGTCTTCGACCCGGTCTCCCGCCCGTATGTCTTTCACGTGGACCTGCTTTATGCTCAAAACCGCACCCGCCTTTCGTTGGTGTATACCTTGCATGTGTTGTTTCTCACGTGGCCGATAAGGGTGATGCCGGCGTCCCTCAGTATGCCGACCGCCTCCGAGGTCGGGACCGAGTGGGAGATCATGATGGGGACCCCCAGCGTCCACGCCTTCTGCGCGATCTCCGAGGAGACCCTCCCCGTCTTCACGATGATCTTGTCGGAGCAGTCGATGCCGCCCAGGAGGGCGTATCCGCCCAGCATGTCGATGGTGTTGTGCCGCCCGATGTCGTCCCGTGAGACAATGATCCTTTCCGTGTCGGCGAGGGCGGAGCAGTGGGTTCCATGGGTCATCTCGTGGAGCTCGGATGAGGTCAAAAGCTCCTCCATGAGTGCGATCGCCGTCTTCGCCGATATGGAGATGTCGGATGTAATGGGGCCTCTCCCCGTTCCCGATCCCCCTGTTTGTGTCCCGCTGGACAGGACGAGCAGCTCCGAAGGGCTCTGTCTCGACTGGGTCGCATCCGTTGTTCGGACGTCGACCCTCGATCCTTCGGGGGATACTGTGATGGCCTCGATATCTTCAAGCACCCTGAGGGCGCCGATCGACCGGAGGAACCCCACTGCCAGCTCATCGAGATGGATCCCCGTGCAGGCGATGGTCGCGACCTTCCGGTCGTTCAGGAATACCTCCACGGATTCCTCCCTGATGACCGGTTCCAAGACGTGAGAGACCGCGCCCTCCCGGTAAAGGCTTGCCTCGATCCGTTCCGTGGGGCTCTTCACTGTGTCCTCTCCCTCAGCATCCGGTGGTTTTCGACCCGGATGGTCAGTTTCGTCTTGTCGAAATATTCCATAAGGGGGATGATAAACTTGCGCGAAAGCCCTGTCAATTCCTTGAAGGTGGCGGGGGAGGCCTTGCCGTCTCTGACGAGGAGCGCCCGGTAGTCCTCCCGCAGACGGTCGAGGGCCTCCCGGTGGAAGTACAACTCCTCATTGACCTTGACGAGAGTGTTCGTGCCGAGCATGACGTTCAGGACATCGGTCGCCGCCTTCCTCTTTCCGGGGAATTGTTCCATCAGTTCCTTTGTCAGGGGAGGGGTCAGGGCGGCCCTCCGGTATATGTCGGTGATCCTCTCCCTGAGCTCAATTTCTTCGTCTTTCAGGTTCACCGCGTGGCTTGCGATCCGGACGTTCTCCTGCGCCGCGACGATCTTTTCCTCGTCTTCCAGATCTTTCAACGCCCTGCCGAAGAGCTTGGGACCGATGAACCCTCCAAGGGTGGTTCTCAGCTCCTCTCTGGGGATTCCCTCTCTCAGAGGATACTTCTTGTGATATGACGTGATTTCGGCGAGCATCCGGTCCTGGAAATCACGGTATGCCCTCGACGAGACGACCTTTCGTTCGTCGCGGTCGATCAAGAGCGCCTTCTTCTCGGAGAGCATCTTCTCAAGAATCTTCTCCTCTCCGTCGTGGGAAAGGCCGGCCCGTATCGCGAGACTCAGACTCGATATGCCGTCCAGACCGGCCCTCTCCAGTATGATGCCCGTTTTCTCCTCTCCCGTTCCGCGGTGGAGCATCTCGGCCTCGCCGGATGCCGAACGACCCCGGCGTTTCTTGGCGAGGGGATCCGTGATCTCTCCGCCCCCGACCGTGGTAACCGGGGAATAACTCCGGATGACGAACCGGTCTCCCGACATGGCCACCACCGGGGTTTCAGTGGTCACCTGCGCGTATGCCGCCCCCCCCGGTTCCAGCTCTTCCCGATCCGGGAATATAATCCTCGAAATCGTCTCGCTGGTCCCCGTATGGAACCGGACAAGGGCCCGGTTTTTCAGTTTCCTCCCCGCGCCGGACAGGTATCGCAGGTGGATATCCAGGCGCTTCGATGCCTCGAAGGTGGAGGGGCGGGTGAGGACGTAGCCCCGCTCTATCGT
>JAFGSH010000100.1 GCA_016934695.1 Deltaproteobacteria bacterium | reverse complement strand
TTTAACGAGGCCTGTAGGAACCTCGGCACGCTGCTACAGCTTCAACTATCCCCGTCGAAACCGTGACGCCCCCATATGAAAGATCATAGAGTCCTTCGCATAACGACCGATCCTGTCATTTCGAATCCCGATGTATCGGGGTGAGAAATCTTCAATACAACAGCATCTCATAGATTTCCCCCTTTCGGGGACTATAGCTCGTCGCTTACGCTCCTCGAAATGACATGGTGCAAAGGTTTCTGATAACGTTTTTAATATAGACTCTTTCGTCCCGCAAGTCAAGGGGATACACGGAGCTCTCTACCCGCGCTTGCCGCGCGCTGCCATCTCCCTCTGCGCGTCCCTCATATCGTCTCTCCGCTTGATATCCTCCCGCTTGTCGTACAGCTTCTTCCCCTTCCCGAGACCGAGCTCCAGTTTCACCTTCCCGTTCTTGAAGTAGAGCTTCAGGGGGACGAGCGTCATCCCCTTCTCGTTGGCCTTGCCGTAGAGCTTGCGTATCTCCCGCTTGTGCAGGAGCAGCTTGCGGACCCTGAGGGCGTCGTGATTGTAACGGTTCCCGTGGGAATAGGGGCTGATGTGCATATCGTAGACGAACACCTCCCCGTTCTTGACCTGGGCGTAGCTGTCCTTCATGTTTCCCCGGCCCTCGCGAAGCGCCTTCACCTCGGTCCCGGCGAGGACGATCCCCGCCTCGTAGGTATCCTCTATGGAGTAGTTGCGCCGCGCCAGTTTGTTCTGGCATATGATCTTCTCGGCAGGCTTGCCTTGCTTTGCCATCGGTTCACTCTCTTATATCTCTACGGGGATGTCTCCGAGAGCCGGAACATCACCGTCGCGTTCCGGTAGATACTCCATCCTCACGTGGCTCATCGCCTTGAAGATATTTTCCCGGATATCCTTGTTGTCTCTCTCCATGTCGTCCAGCAGTTTTTTTATATACATCCTCCGCGAGGTCTTGCTCGTGGGACACCGGTTCTCTATCTCGGGCAGATTCCGCTCCTCTGCGTACCGCTTGATCAGGGGCTCCCTGAGGTATGCGAGGGGCCGGACCAGGTGGAACTTCCCCCCGAAGATGGACTGGTCCGGCATCATCGTGCTGATCTCACGGGCGTAGAAGATGTTGATCAAGAGAGTCTCGACGATGTCGTCCTTGTGGTGCGCGAAGGCGATCTTGTTGCACCCGTGTTCGTTCGCTATCTCGAATATCCGCTTCCTCCTCATCCTCGAGCACAGAAAACAGGGAGGTTTTTTGTTGGCGTCACTGTGCGCGAAGGGGCCGATATCGGTCTTCTCCATGACGTATTGGTACCCGTTCTCCTTGAGGTATCTCTCCAGCGAGGTGTACCCCCGGTATTCCTGATCGAATCCCATGTCCACATTGACCGCCAGGATCGAAAATCGCGGGAGAAACACCATGGGGGTGTGAAGGAGGTCGAGGAGCACGAGACTGTCCACCCCGCCCGAGACGCCAACCAGCACGCGGTCACCTTCCGCGATCATAGTATAATCCATGGCGGCCCTTTCGAGCCACTTCTTGAGGTGCAGGTACAGTTTGGAAGGTCTCTCTCGCAACGGAATCTCCCTTTTCTTCCGACCGCCCCTGCCGGTCGATGGCAACCATCCCAAAATGGACAGTACCCTACCATGAAAATGGAATCACGCCAAATCGGAAATGCATTGCTTCTGTTATCGGCTTGAATTAACAGCAGAAAACAAAAAATAAATTTTTCCTTGACAACTGCCGCATCTTGAATTTAAGATGCGCAAAACGAGTTTTTTCCAAAATTTCATAGACATTATAGCCCGGTCTATTTTCTCAGCAAGGAGGACCCACGATACTATGCCCTAACACTATCCCTCAAGAATCTGGCATTTGTTCAGGCAACTGGATATATCAGAATACGTTATTTCATAGTCAGCAATTCTTTTTCTGACGGAGGGCACCGGATGATCCCACTGCTTATCAACACACCCGAAACCATGTTCAAGATCAGGGTGGTAACCGCACGAGATGCTTCCGAGAAAACCCTAGAGCGTCTCCAGGCAATAGGCGTCCTCCACATAGAAGAACCCCAGGAACTGGATCCAGCCGACCTAGTAACAGTCGAAGAAAAAAGAAATCTCATACGGAAAATATCCGTCAATATCAATGACATCCTCTCGTACGTGAGGGGAGAGCATAAGGTACTCATACCGGAAGAGATGCCGGCCGAGTCCCTCGACACGATCCTCCACCGGACCGACAGGCTGCGCGTCACGTGCGCCCGCCTCCGTGAAGATGCGACAAAACTGGAAACCGATATCACCACCATGGAGGGCCTGGGGAGACACTTGGACCTCCTGGCACGGGAGGTGGACCTGTCGCTGAGAGACCTGAGCTATTCCGGCAGTTACCTCTCGGCCAGGGTATTCGTATTCCCCGTGGAGACCGCCAAGACATTCCTGGAAAAGGCCCGCCCGCATATCCTCCAGCAGATCACCGCCTCTTCGGACGAGGAAGCTGTGGTCTATGCTATTGCCAGAACCACTAATCAGAGCGCGGTTGAGGCTCTGGCGCGCGACCTGGGCGCCCTGCCGCTCGAGATTCCCGACGAGGCATTGACCCTCAAGGAATTCATCACGAAAAAGGACGATATCATCGGGAACAAAAAAGGGGAGATCGAGGCACTGGATAAGGAGATTGAGACGGTTACGTCCGATAACCTGGAGCGGATCGCCCTCTACCGGGAGATCGTATCCCGTGAAGACGAGATGCTCTCCGCCATCGAGCAGATGTCGGAGACTCACTACGTATCGTTGATCGAAGGCTGGGTCCCCCAGAGCAAGACCGACTTCATCATATCAGAGGTGCACAAGTCCCTCAAAAACACCTTCGTCGACGCACGCCAACCGCTCCCGTCCGAGGAACCCCCGACACGGCTGCAGAATCCGCCCCCCATCAAACCGTTTGAGGTGATCGTCAACCTCTTCAGTCTGCCCAAGTATGGCGGGTGGGACCCGACACCGAGCGTGGCCTATTTCTTCGCCTTCTTTTTCGGCCTCATGCTCTGCGATGTCGTTTACGCTGTAGGGCTGCTGTTCCTTGCCCGGTTCGTCCTCGACAAACTCGTGGACGATCCCACGACCGAGGGGGTCGATCTGTTCCGCAAGGTGCTATACATCAGCGGGGGGGTCTCCCTCGCCTTCGGCGCCCTCTCAGGGACCTATCTGGGGGATTTTCTGCTCATGTATTTCGGAATAGACCTCGCATCTCTCGCCCTCGTGGGGTGGGTCCAGAAGCAGGTCTCAGACCCCATATCCTTCATCACCCTGTCACTGATCATCGGGCTGATACACGTGAACATCGCCCACCTCCTCGGCCTCGTCAAGGGGTTTAAGGAGGGAGACTGGGGGATGATCACCAGCAAGGCAGGGCTGTTCCTGGTGGAGATTTTCGGCATCCCCTATCTGTTCAAGGCGATGCTCGGCATCGCACTGCTCCCACTGTCCCCCTGGGTATACGGGGTCCTGGCCTATCCGATGTTCGTGGGCTTGGCACTGATCGTCGTCGGCGCATTCATGCAGATGGGGGGGCTGGGAAGCGTCTTCTGGATCTTCGATCTGACCGGCATCCTGGGCGACATCATGTCATATTCCCGACTGGCAGGAGTCGGCCTCGCCACCTTCTATCTCGCATCCTCCTTTAACCTCCTCTCCGACTGGGTCGCGTCCACGGTATCGTCCGTCATACCAGGCGCGGCGGGGGCGATCCTGGCTTTTGTGATCGGGCTGGTCATGCTCCTGATCTTTCATGTGTTCAACCTGTTTCTCAGCAGTCTGGCAGCTTTTATACACTCGCTCAGACTCTGCTTCGTGGAATTTCTGCTGAAATTTTATGAGGGGGGTGGAAAGGAATACGCCCCGTTTCATCTGGGTCTGAGAAGAGAAACTATCGTAGGCAAAAAATTCTAGAGAGAGGTGCAGCAATGACATTGATTCAGGCCTTGGCTACATTTGGTGGCGCTATGGCGCTCGCGGGGGGGCTTGCGGGATCGGCTATCGGGATCGCCAACGCCGCCGCCTCCGGGGTGGCAACCCTGTCCGAGGAACCGGGACAGTTGAGGAACGTGATCGTCCTGGC
>JAFGSH010000099.1 GCA_016934695.1 Deltaproteobacteria bacterium | reverse complement strand
TCGCAAGCGCACTTATCCCGTTTATCGGGGCTAGTAAGCTCGAAAGGATTCTTCGCGGTTTTTGCGGGGAAGGCTTTCGCAAGCGCATTAGTAAGATAGAAGTTGTTTTCTCGTAGAAAGCAACTTCGTTATCGCACTTATCCCCTTTAGTGGGACTTATCCCGTTTATCGGGGCTGGAAAGCGAGACGCGGCTGTCTGCTTCTTGATCGAAATTGAGAGGGGGGAGGGAGGATGTCGGCATGAAAGAAAAGGTGCGTGCGGCGTTGGATGATGTCAGGCCCAGCCTCCAGGCGGATGGCGGTAACGTCGAGCTTGTCGATGTGACCGAGGGAGGAATCGTACAGGTGCGGCTCACCGGCGCCTGCGGTACCTGCCCCATGGCACAGATGACGTTGAAGCTGGGGATCGAAAAGTACCTCAGGGAGAAGGTCCCCGGGGTTGTTGAAGTTGTGGCGGTGTGAGAGAAAAAATTCTACATTGTTCGGAGGATAGCATACAATGGCATATGTCATTACGGATGAATGTATCGCGTGTGGAAGCTGTGAAGATGAGTGCCCTGTGGAGGCGATCAGCGAGGGGGAAGACCAGTACGTCATCGACCCCGATCTGTGCACCGATTGCGGCGCCTGTGCCGATATCTGTCCGGTGGAGGCCATAGAGCCCGGCGAGGAAAAGGGCAAGTAGCGGCGGGCTCTCTTCCCTGTTGATGAGGGGAACCATGGGTGTATTCGTTACATTTGAGGGGATCGAAGGTTCCGGAAAAACGACCCAGATCAGGAAGGCCGCCGATTATCTGAAGCAACGGGGCCTTTCCTGTATCGTGACCGGTGAACCGGGGGGGACCCCCCTCGGGGGCGAGTTGCGAAAAATCCTGCTGGACAAGACGGCACTGGCGCTGTCCGGGAGGACGGAACTGCTGCTCTTTGCCGCGGACCGGGCCCAGCATGTCGAAGAGGTCATCATGCCCGCGCTTGAGCAGGGAGTCGTGGTCCTGTGTGACCGCTTTTCCGACGCCACGGTCGCGTATCAGGGGTATGGCAGGGGGGAGGACAGGGAGTACGTACGATCGCTGTGTGCCTTTGCGTCCCGCTCGCTGGTCCCTGATATGACGCTTCTGTTCGACATATCGGCCGAGGCGGGGCTCGCGAGGATCATGGATCGTGCGCACAGGACGGGGAGTGCCCCCCGTGAGGACCGATTTGAGAGGGAGCGTCTCCGGTTTCACGAGATAATACGAGATGGATACCTGACGCTGGCCCAAGGGGACCCGGCCCGGTTCAGGGTGATAGACGCATCCCGAGACATTGATGAGGTGCACCGGGACGTACGTGTCCATCTGGGGGAGTTGATCGGAAGATAGGGCTTATGCCGTTTCACGATATCTATGGTCAGGACAGGCAGATAGAGGTGCTCCAAAGTGCCATGCGCAGCGGACGTGTCCCGCATGCGTATCTCTTCCATGGCATTCCGGGAATCGGGAAGGGGACCACGGCACGGGGACTCGCACAGGCCCTGAATTGCCGGGAGGATGATGCCGATTTCTGCGGCGGGTGCCCTTCCTGTCTCAAGGCAGGACGCGGAACCCACCCCGATATCGTCGTGATAGAGCCGGAAGGGGTTTTCATCAAGATCGACAGGATCAGAGACCTTCAGAATCAGATCCGGTTCAGGCCCTTTGAAGGGAGAAAAAGGGTCTTCATACTGGAAGATGCGGATCGGATGAACGATGCCGCGGCGAATGCCCTCCTGAAGACCCTCGAAGAGCCGAACCCCTCCAATATCCTGATATTAATCACCTCTCGCATCCATGCCCTCCCCCAGACGATCGTATCGCGATGCCAAAAAGTACGGTTTCAGCCGCTGCGCCCCGAGATCATCGTCTCGTTTCTCACGGGCACAAAGGCGATGGATGCACAGTCGGCGCGGGCCGTTGCCGCATCGGCCGGAGGGAGCATCGGCAGGGCTCTGGAGATATGCACGGAAGCGCTTCTCGACTTCAAGCAGGAGATAGCCGGGATACTTGCAGCCGCCGGCAGTACCCCCGTATCGCTCCTTTCTCTCCCGGACAGTTTCGGGAAGGACAGGGAATCCACACTGCAGCGGCTTGACATCTTCAGAGAATGGTGCCGGGATATGCTGGTGTACCGGGAGCTGTGCGATGTGGGCAGGCTCATGCACCGGGATATTGCCGGAACCACGGGACAATATGCGGAAAAGATGACGGGTCCCGATATCCTCGACAATATACGAACCGTACGGGACGCCCAGAGCGCCATTGAGCAGAATGCCAACAGGCAGGTGGTATTGGAATCCATGGCATTCCGGCTCAGGGCCTTCGGTCGAGGTTGATATGGAAGATCAGGATACCACCAGTGTTGTAGGGGTCAGATTCAGGGACAAAGGAAAGGTCTACTCATTCGACGCCACCGGCGTCGTCCTGAAGGAGGGGGACAACACTATCGTGGATACCGAATCGGGGCCGGCAATGGGGTCCGTCGCGACGGGGATTCGTCCCCTTTCCCGTGATAAGCTGCCTCGAACCCTCAGGAAGGTTGTCCGCAAGGCGACGGATGAGGATATGAAGATCCATGAAGAGAATGCCGCGGTGGAGCGCGAGGCCCTCGCATTCTGCACGGAGCGGATCAGGCAGCGGAATCTCTCCATGCGGCTGGTCGACGTGGAGTCCCTTTTCGATAAGAGCAAACTGGTCTTCTACTTCACCGCCGAGAGCAGGGTCGACTTCAGAGAGTTGGTCAAAGACCTGGTTCGGAAGTACAAGACACGGATCGAGCTGAGACAGATCTGGGTCAGAAGCGAGGCGCGCATCTACGGCGGGATCGGCATGTGCGGCAGGGAACTCTGCTGCGCCAGTTTTCTCAACACCTTTGCGCCGGTGTCGATCAAGATGGCCAAGGAGCAGAACATGCTCCTGAATCCCGAAAAGATATCGGGCCTGTGCGGACGGCTCATGTGCTGCCTTGCCTTTGAGCATGAGCAGTATACCGAGGCGAAGAAGAATATGCCCAAGAACGGGAAGATGGTAACCATCCCGGAAGGGACGGGCAAGGTGGTGAGGCAGAATATCCTTGAACGCATGGTCGTTGTGGATCTCGGTGACGGGAAAGAGGTGGAGGTCCCGGCAGACGAGATTCGGCGGGAAGATAAGAACCGAAAGCCGGCGACGGGGAACGGGAAACAGTGATTTCGGAGAAGAAGATGAAACATTTTTACGTCACGACACCGATCTATTACGTAAACGCGTCGCCGCATCTGGGGCACGCCTACACCACCATCGTGGCCGATGTCATGGCGCGATTTTACCGGATGGCGGGGTATCGGACCTATTTTCTGACGGGGACCGACGAACATGGGGACAAGGTCGCCGAGGCGGCGCGGCAGGCCGGCGAGGCCCCCCAGGAGTATGTGGACAGAATCAGCGGACAATTCAGGGCCCTCTGGCCGAAGCTGTCGATTACCAACGATTACTTTGTCAGGACAACGGACGGCGATCACAAAGAGGTGGTCAGATCGATCCTCCAGAAGGTGTACGATGCGGGGGACATCTACTTCGGCGAATACGAGGGGTATTACTGCGTGGGCTGTGAACGCTTCTACCGGGAGAGCGAGCTGGTGGACGGGATGTGTCCGGACCACCTCACCGTTCCCGAAATCAGGAAGGAGAGCAACTATTTCTTCAGGATGAGCAAATACCAGGACTGGCTGATCGGCCATATCCGGGACAACCCCGATTTCATCAGGCCGGAACGGTACCGGAACGAGGCCCTCGCCTTTCTGAAAGAGCCCCTCGAGGACCTCTGCATATCGAGACCCAAGACACGGCTGACCTGGGGGATCACCCTCCCCTTCGATGAACGGTATGTGACCTACGTCTGGTTTGACGCGCTGATCAACTACCTGACGGGGATCGGGTATCCCGACAGCGAGCGGTTCGAGGCCTTCTGGCCCGTCTCCCAGCACCTGATAGCCAAGGATATCCTGAAACCGCACGGCATCTACTGGCCCACCATGCTGAAGGGTGCGGGGATCGAACCGTACCGGCACCTGAACGTCCACGGGTACTGGAACATCGACCGGAGCAAGATGTCGAAGAGCCGCGGAACGGTGGTGAAGCCCCTCGATCTGAAGGATACGTACGGGCTGGATGCGTTCCGCTACTTCCTGATGCGGGACATGGTCTTCGGCCTCGATGCGAACTTCAGCGAAGAGGCCTTTGTCCAGAGGATCAACGCCGATCTGGCGAACGACCTGGGGAATCTGGTCAGCCGGTCCCTTTCCATGGCGGTGAAGTACTGTGAGGGCAGGGTGCCGGCCGCCGCCGACCACCCGGACGACACCTCCCTGATCGCAGAGGCGGCGGGGTTGTTC
>JAFGSH010000098.1 GCA_016934695.1 Deltaproteobacteria bacterium | reverse complement strand
CATCTACCGGCGTCTCGGTTACCGGAGGGGGGCAACGAAGATCGACGCCCGCAGGGAGGAAGAGATCGAACGGCATATCGACTACGCGGTCTCCCTCATCTCTCTCAAAGGCGCTGGCCGGCTGATTCCCCTCAGGGAAGCGGCTCCCCGTCTGGTCGTTCTCGGAACCGGCGACGAGATCGCAAGTGAAAAGCTCGCCCGCTTCCTGGAGGGGTGCGGGGAGGTCCTCCTGATGGGGGCGACGGCCGGGGATGCGGTCATGGAGGCTATACGGGGCGATGTCGCTGAGGGGGATATGACGCGCGGCGTGGTCGTCGATGCGACGGCGAGCGAGATGGCGGATGCGGCCCTCGACTGGATTACCGGATATTTCAACCGCCTCCTGACCAGGGAGAACGCCCGTCTCACGCAGGGACGCTTCTCGGCTGGGTACGGAGACTTTCTCCTTGAGAACCAGCGGATGATGTACGACCTGCTCGATCTCGGCCGAATCGGGGTCGGGATCAATGAGCACTGCATCCTCATCCCGGAAAAGTCCGTCACGGCGGTGGCGGGGATTCGGAGATGAGGAGGACACCGGGGAATGAGATGTCACTGAAGGACAAGACCAAAGAGCGGGTCATCGTACTGGACGGCGCCACCGGAACGGAGCTTCAGAAGAAGGGGATGCCGGCGGGCGCATGCCCCGAGATCTGGTGTCTGGACAATCCCGGGATCATCGGGGGAATCCATACGGCCTACCGGGATGCGGGGGCGGATATCGTCACCACGGCCACCTTCGGGGCGAATCGTGTCAAACTGGGCCAGTACGGCGTGCACAATGTGAAACAGGTCAACCGGGAGCTCGCCCTCCTGGCGCGGCGCGCGGTGGGCGATGGGATCCTCGTCGGGGGCGACATCGGTCCCACGGGACGTTTCGTCAGGCCCTTCGGCGATCTGGATTTTGAGGAAGCCGTCGAGATCTTCAAGGAACAGGTGCGGGGACTCCTGGAGGGGGGGGTTGATCTCTTCCTTATCGAAACGATGATCGACATCCAGGAGACCCGAGCTGCTCTGATTGCGGTGAAGGAGCTGACCGATGCCTTTACCAGCGTCACCATGACGTATGAGACGTACGGCAGGACATTGAACGGGACGGATCCGGCGACCGCCCTGATCACGCTGCAGAGTCTCGGCGCGGACGCCGTCGGGTGCAACTGCTCCACCGGGCCGGAGGAGATGCTGGGGCTGATCGAGGTGATGAAGCCGTGGGCGACGGTTCCATTGGTGGCAAAACCGAACGCGGGGATGCCCGAACTGATCGAAGGTGCGACTCTCTTCACCATGGGAGCGGAAACGTTCGCCTCGTTCGGCGCTCAATTTACCGCGAGAGGGGTGAATCTCCTGGGGGGATGCTGCGGGACCACGCCGGAGTGTATCCAAAAGTTGAAAGAAGCGATTTCCGGCACGCGGCCCATCCCCCCCGTGAGGAACGCTGTCAGCGCCGTCAGTTCCGCGCGGTCGTCCCTTGTCCTCGAGGGGAAACGTCCCCTTGTCATTGTCGGGGAGCGGATCAACCCCACGGGAAAGAAGGACCTCCAAGAGGAACTCCGCAAGGGCAGGATGTCGCTCGTCAAAGCCATGGCCAAGGAGCAGGAGAAGAAGGGCGCCTCCCTCCTGGATGTCAATGTGGGGATGCCGGGGGTCGACCAGAAAGAGGTGATGCTGCAGGTGATCGGTACCCTCGCGGTGTCATCCGACCTGCCCCTGGTGATCGATTCTTCCGACAGCGACGTGATCGAGGCGGCGCTGCGGTTATATCCCGGACGAGCCCTGATCAACTCCATCTCGGGAGAAAGGGAAAAGACGAGTCGCCTCCTCCCCGTTGCGGCGAAGTACGGGGCGATGTTCATCCTCCTCCCCCTGGCGGAGGGGGATCTTCCCAAGACGGCCGAGGAGAGGGAGAAGATCGTAGAGGCGGTATTTGAAAAGGCCGCGGCCCTGGGGTTTACGAAGACCGACGTCGTGGTCGACGGGCTTGTCATGGCGGCTTCCTCCGATCTGAGAGCGCCGTCGGAGATACTCAGGACGGTTGAGTGGAGCAGTGATGTCTTCAAGGTCAATACGATTATCGGTCTCTCCAATATCTCCTTCGGAATGCCGGAACGTCCGTGGCTGAACGCGGCCTTTCTCGCCATGGCGGTCTCGAGGGGACTCACGATGACGATCGCCAATCCCGAAATTGACGAGGTGGCAAACAGCGCCGTGGCGGCGGATCTCCTCGCGGGGAGGGACAAGGACGCTGCGGCGTATATCAAACATTTCTCGGGCAGATCCAAAGGACCCACTGAAAAGGGCTCCTCCGATAACACCCCTGCGGATCCGATTTTTCAGGCCGTCCTCGGAGGAAACCGGGATGATATCGAGGCCGTGCTTTCCCGCGCGCTGGACACCGGTGCGGAGGCCCAGAAGATCGTTGATAAGAGTATGATCCCCGCGATCACGGAGGTAGGGGTTCTCTTTGACCGGAGGGAATATTTCCTCCCGCAGCTGATTGCGAGCGCCGAGACAATGAAGAAGGGAATCGCCTATCTCGAGCCGTGGCTCACGGACGCCGGAACACCGGAGAGAAAAAAAGGGCGGATCGTGGTCGCAACGGTCGAGGGGGATGTCCACGATATCGGGAAGAATATTGTGGCGCTGATGCTGAAAAATCACGGATTCGCAGTGACCGACCTGGGCAAGGATGTGCCCGCCGAAACCATCATCCGGGAGGCGGTCAGACTCAACCCGGCCGTTATCGGCCTCTCCGCCCTGATGACCACCACCATGGTGAAGATGGAAGAGGTAATAGAACTGGCGCGGCAACAGTCCCTCGACTGCCGATTCATGGTCGGCGGGGCGGTGGTGACGAAGGGGTATGCGGAGTCGATCGGCGCGTATTACGCTAAGGACGGCGTAGAGGCGGTCAAAGTGGCCAAGGAACTGACCCGGTGAGGTGTCGATCGGAATTTGCGGGACCGACGGTATGATCCGAGGGCGGGTTTGTCCATGATGTTCGAAAGGGCGGATGTTCAATGTTACGGGGGCTATAAGGCGCATGAGCGTCCAACGGCCTTTACGTACCGCGGCCGGAGGCGGGAGATAGCGGAGATCGTCGACCGCTGGTACGAAGGGAATCCCCGGGCCGGCGGCCCGTCGCTGGATTACTTCAAGGTCCGCACACGGGAGGGAGAGATCTTCCTCCTTCGTTTCAACGCCCTCTTCGACGCGTGGGCCGTCGTCCTGTCGGACGGCGCAACCGGAGCAGCGTGCAAAGGGTGATCACGACATTCCATCGATGGTTGCAATCACATAACGGCAGCGGTCTTTTTCATTCATTGGGGGGGTGGTATGTTCGAGATCGAAGACTGGAGCAAGGATCATGTCTACGAGGTGATGCGGGAGCTTCTCTACAGCTTCAACTACATGTGGTTCGTGGTGGAAGAGTGGGTCAAGAACACCCCTCCCGAAGAGTTGAAGCCCGACGCGTTCCTGGATTTTGCCGAGCAGTTCGGGTCCTATGAAGCCCTCAGGCTCGCGAGGGTATCGGACCCTCCCGGGGGAGAGATCGATCGGTTCATCTATCTTTTGAATCGTTCTCACTGGGCCGTCTTCGAGGATATCGAGATAACGAAGGTGTCCGACACCGAGCTTCGCATGAGGACGCTCGGATGCACCTCGCAGAAGGCGGCCCGGAGGTGGGGGATGGATTATTACGCGTGCGGACAGGCGGGATTAAAGCTCCGTGAGGGGTTTTTCAGACAGATCAACCCGAAGGCCCGGGTTTCGAGAGTCTTCACGCCCCCCGACGCCCGGCCGGAGGGGTGCCCCCAAGAGATGTCCTGCGAGTGGCGGATTACGATTGATCAATCGTAACGGTGTCCCAACCCGGTTTTCCCCGGCGATCCTATCAGCCCGGTTCTTCGATCATCGACCGTCTCCACGATGAGTAACGCACCATATACCCCAGGGATCTGACGGTCTTCCGCGTGGTCGAGAAGAACGGGATCCCGATCGCCCCGGAGAAGGCGATGACGCCGAGGCAGTTGCCCCGCGGCAGGGGGTAGCGGAGCAAGGGTGTCGCGCAGTCCCGGAGGTCTTCATATGCCTCGACCCGGATGATCCCCGACTGGTTGAAGAGGCCGCGGTACAGGTTTTTCCACGCCATGGCCTGTGGTCCTACATCCCCGTCTGGGTGATGACGGAAAGTATCCCCTCAGCGATTCTGCTGAAGGGGGACATGCGTGCGCAGCAGTTCGGCGAACTCGTCAGGTGTGACGGGTTTGCTGAAGTGGTACCCCTGCATCCCGTCGCAGGCGTGTTCCCTCAGAAAGTCCATCTGTTCCTGTGTCTCCACGCCTTCGGCAACGACGGTAAGATTGAGCGTCTTCCCCATGGCGATGATCGCGTCGGTAATCGCCCTGTCCTCGGCGTCGTTCGGGATGTTGCGGATAAAGGCTCGATCCACCTTGAGCGTGTCGACGGGGAAGTGCTTGATCTGGGAGAGAGAGGAGTATCCCGTACCGAAGTCGTCGACGGCGAGCCGCACGCCCATCTCCTTGATGGTGGAGAGCACCTTGATCATGCGCGCGGGATTGTGCATCACCATGCTTTCGGTAATTTCGAGTTCCAGCAGGTTAGGCGCCATCCCGGAATCCTTGAGCGCCGTCCGGATGTCGTTGAGCAGCCCTTCGTCCAGGAGCTGGCGGAGGGACAGATTCACCGCCATACGGACGGGGGGAAGCCCCCGGCGCTGCCAGGCTACGTTCTGGACGCAGGCGGTCTTGAGGACCCACCTCCCGATGGGCACGATCAGACCGGTTTCTTCGGCTACGGGGATAAACTGCAGGGGGGGCACCGAACCGAGCAGGGGATTGTCCCAGCGCAGGAGGGCCTCTACGCCGGTGATTGCGCTGGTCCTGAAATCCAGTTTGGCCTGATAGTGCAGGGAAAACTCTTTTTTCTTCAGCGCCTGGCGCAGGTTCGTCTCGATCGAGAGGCGTTCGACCGATTGCGACTTGACATCTTTGGAATAAAATTGATAGGTGTTCTTCCCCTCTTCCTTGGCGAAATACATGGCTATGTCGGCGGTTTTCATCAAGGATTGCCCGTCCTTTGCATTCTTCGGGTATATGCTGATGCCGACGCTTGCCGTGACGCGGCATTCGTGGTCTCTGATCATCATCGGTTTGGTAATGGTGGAGAGGATATTGCGGGCCACGGTGGTGACCTGGCTTACAGTGCTGACCTCCTCGATCAGTATGACGAACTCATCTCCTCCCAGACGGGCGACGACATCGACCGCCCGCAGCCCCTGTTTCAGGCGCAGGGCGATCTCCTGCAACAGCTGATCTCCCGCCTCGTGCCCCAGCGTGTCGTTGATAACCTTGAAGCGGTCCAGATCGACAAAGAAGATGGCGAGCTGCCGCTTATAGCGCCGGGCCGCCTGGATTGCGTGGTTCAGCAGCTGGTTGAACATCAGGCGGTTGGGCAGTCCCGTCAGGGTGTCGTGCGTGGCGAGGTACTGTATCCTCTCCTCGGCGCGTTTGCGTTCCGTGACGTCGTGTCCGACCCCACGAAACCCCAGGATCTCGCCCCGATGGTCTCGTTTGGGAAAGATGGAAAACTCGGCGGACGTTCTGCTGCCGTCCGGCCGGAGGAACTCATGGGAGAAATTTCTGGTCGGCTCGCCTGTTTCATAGACTTGGTGGAATGTCTGGTAGAGGGTGTCGATGTCTTTTTCTCTGATAAAGGTGCGAAAATTCTTCCCCGCCAGTTCTTTGTGGGGATATCCCAGCCCCCTGGCGAGGATGTCGTTGAAGAAGATGAGATTGCCGGCCAGGTCGGTCTCGAAGTACCACTCCTCCATCTCTTCGATAATGGTCCGGTATCTCTCCTCGGATTGACGTACTATCTCCTCCATGACCGTCCGCCGGGTCACATCCCTGGCGATCCCCCGAAATCCGATCGGGTCTCCCCCCGAATCCTTCTTGAGGGAGATGGATATCTCGTTGAACGATTTCGTTCCGTCTTTCTTGACAACCTCTACGTTATGTGACCGCACAGGTATCCCCGTCTTGTAAACCTCGGCGAAGATGCGGTTCAGCTCTTCGGCATGTTTCGCATCGATACACCGGGTGTATTCCATGCCGGTCAATTCCTCCCGGGAGTATCCGAGATTCCGGCATTCGGCGTCGTTCACAAAGGTGAAGCGACCGGGAAGATCGACCTCAAAATAACCGTCCTGGATGTCTTCGATAATGGTCCGGTATCGTTCCTCGGAAAGCCGCAGCGTTTCTTCCGTTCGCTTACGCTCGGTAATGTCCATGAAGCTTCCGAGTGAGGCCTGCTCCCTGTTATGTGTGATGGAGGAAATCATCTCCAGGATCCACATTACATCGCCGTTTTTCCTGATAAAGCGGTATTCGTAAGGTTTGGAACTCTTCCCCTTGAGGGTCTGAATCGCATTTTCCCTGGTCCTTTCCCGATCGTCAGGATGAAGAAAATCGAGAGGGTTGTGCCCGACAAGATCGGTGTCCGAGTAGCCGGTAAGTTTCTGGTACAAGGGGTTGGTATAGACGAACCTGCCGTGCTGCACGATGTATATCGCCACCCCGACAGGGGACATCATGTCTCCCGGAAGAAAGGAGGCATTGTTCTTGTGTGGGCTGCGGTGTTCCCCCTTTGTATCTGATGAACGAGATCTCGTCGCCATCGTCACTGTCCCCCCTGACTGTATGATGGTCACGCTCGAATGAATCCTGCCTGCCGCCGGTGGCAGTATACTGTATGGCGGAGAGATTTGGAAGCGGTTTCCTTGGTCCCATTGAGTACATGAATACAGCTCCCGGGTCAAGAGGCACGGGAAAGAGAAAACCGGCGCCCGCGGGAAGATCCCGGTGCGTCAGGGCTCCCCTGCGATTCTTCTCAGCCGCCTGGCGGTATTGACTCTTGGATTTTCGTTACTATCCTATGGGGTAAAGGCGGTTGCCTTTTACCGCCTTTTCTAATAGAATCAACACCACT
>JAFGSH010000097.1 GCA_016934695.1 Deltaproteobacteria bacterium | reverse complement strand
TTCATAATCCCGCATCTGGGTGCCGAAAAGAATCTCCCGTATCTTGTCCACATTTTCGCCTGCCGCTGGTGTTCCTTCCTGACTTGGCGACCGGCTGCCCGATTCCGGGGGAAGATCTTTCCCCTTTTCTGCTACAGGAGCAGCTCCGTCCTTTCTTTCGATCCTACTCATAGCGCCCCCCTATTTTTCCTTGGTGCGTTTTGATTGTTCAGATTACAAGTTCGTTCCACCAAAAATTATACGCACATTTTTCGGACAGGTCAATGAATATATATGCGATTTCAATCGGTAAGATATCAGGATTACCCTTCCAGGCCCTCTATCAGCGCCATGACATTGTGCCCCAGGACCCGGTGGTTGTAACCCCCTTCGAGGAGGGCAAAACAGCCCCCGCCGCTCGTGCGACTCGCGGCGCGCACCATGCGCCCCATCTCCCGGTAATCGTCGGTGGAAAGGACACCTCCCCAGTCTTCGAGATGGTTGTCAAAGCCGGCGGAGATTCCGATGATATCGGCGTCGCCGGGGAGCATCTCCTCCACACCCCTGAGATAGGCGTTCGGGTCGCGTTCCGACGGGTTGTAGATAGCCACATAGTCTGAGTGTCCCAGGATATTGACGGTGCCGTCGCCGAAGTGAAGGTCGAAGTCGAGGATAAAGGCCTTGTGTATCTTCTTTTCCCTTTTCAGTTTCGATATGGCGATGGCCATGTTGTTGAAGAAACAGAAGCCCCAGGCGCTGTTCGCGGAGGCGTGGTGTCCCGGAGGACGGATCAGGGCAAAACAGGGCTCCGAAAGGCCGGTGGTGGCTGCCTGGATGGCTCCCCCTGCCGCGAGGGCGGCGATGTCGTACAGCCCCTGCCGCTTCACGGAAGCGACATGCTGCTCTGTGTGGCAGGCGCGGATATCTTCCTCACCGGCCGGGACGGCGGGGACAAGATCGACCCGGTCCCGGATGACATCGGTGATTGCCTCCATCCGTCCGAACTCGGCGGCCGGGTCGAGGCAGTACGACTGCGTGAAATCCTCGTGCCAGATGACGTTCATCTCATGCCTCCTCACTCGATTGTGACCTGAGGGGAGTAACGGTCGCGCGACCGATAATGTCTTCTTGTAATAAAGTCCGCCCTCCACGGCAAGAGAAAAACAAAAAAATGCCGCCGGGAGGGAGACTCTCTCCCGGCGGCACACCGTTGTCAGGTTCCAGCAGCGCCTTACTTCTTGATCGCGATCTTCTTGACGGAACTCTCTTTGGCCTTGGGGATGACCAGCTTGAGGATACCGTTCTTATAGGTTGCGTCCACCTTGTCCTCCTGGACGGCATCGGGAATCCGGAAACTCCTGTGGAACGAACCGTACGTCCTCTCTATGCGGTGATAGGTTCCACCCTTTTCCTCAGACTCCTGCTTCTTCTCCCCTTTCACGCTCAGCATGCCGCCGGCGATGGTGACCTCCAGGTCCTTCTCATCGATGCCGGGGAGCTCCGCGGTGACGGTATATGCTTTCTCGCTTTCCGATATGTCGAAGGCCGGAGCCAAGCTCTTCTCACCGCGCAAGGTCAGAAACTCGTCATCGAAGAACCGATCGAAGAAGTCTCTCGCACTCTGGAGCGAACCTGTCCTTGGAATCAAGCTCAGTACATCTTTCATGATATCCACCTCCTCTTCTGTCTTTCTTCTGTGCCTGTAAAATAAGCACGCACGCCCGTTTGTCAAGGGGGAGGAGGGGAAGGCGGCGGCTCGTCATCCCTTGGTGCAATCGATCATCCGGCGTGTGAGACGCCGGAATATGCGAGGCTTTCCACACCGGGTAAACTGTGATATGGGTGCATGATACTTCTGGCGTGCATGCAACGAGAAAGAGATCTATGAATCACGTGATAGCGGGCACCTTTCTCCTGGGGATGATCCTGGTCGGTATCCTGAGCCTCAAGAAAATCAAGAATGCCTCCAGTTACTTCGTCGCGGACCGCACGGCGGCCACCCCGGCAGTGACGGGGTCGCTTCTGGCCACCATCATAGGGGGGTCGAGCACCATCGGGATCGCCGGTCTCGGGTACTCAACGGGGCTGGTGGGGGCGTGGTGGATGCTCGTTGGGGCGATCGGGCTCCTGATCCTCGCCGTCTGGCTCGCCGAACGGGTGAGGGGGTACGCCGTATACACCCTTCCCGAGATTCTCGAAAAACAATACGGAGGGAACGCGATACGAATCATCGCCTCCGTCTCGATCGTCTCAGCCTGGCTGGGCATCATCGCGGCGCAGATCATCGCGGCGGGGAAGATTTTGTCGGTGCTCTGGCCGGAACACTCTTCTCTGCTGATGATCATCGCCGGGTGTGTCTTTGTTACCTACACCCTCCTCGGCGGCCAGTATTCCATCCTGCGCACCGATCTCATACAGGCGGCCCTGATCGTCATAGGAGTGGCCATCTGCGGCGTTGCGGGGACATCGGCCGCGGGCGGTCTTGCAGCGATGGCGGCACAGCTCCCCCCGTCATATTTTGCATTTCCCACGTCTCCCGCCTTCGGGGGGATCGACCTTCTGACCTTTCTCTTCTTCGTCGGCGCGACCTTCCTGGTCGGTCCGGATATCTACTCCCGGATCTTCTGCTCGCGGGACCTGCGGGTCGCCAGACGGTCCTTGGTGCTGACCGCGTCCGTTATGATCCCTCTGGCGTTTCTGATAACACTCGCCGGGATCGCCGCGCGGGTTCTGATGCCGGAGATCCAGCCGGAGAGTGCGCTGCCGGCACTCGTTATGCACACCATCCCGATAGGGTTGAGCGGTCTTGTTATCGTCGCTCTCCTGGCGGCTGTCATGTCCTCGGCGGATACCTGCCTGCTCACGACCGGCACCATCGTGGCCGCGGACATCCTCGCACCCCTGCTCAAGATCAAAGAGAAAGACCTCCTCCGGGTCTCGCGGATATGCGTGATTATCACGGGAATCGCCTCGCTGCTCATCGCGCTGAGGCTGCAGGGGGTGATTGCCTCCCTCCTCCTGGGATATACCGTCTACTCGGCGGGGCTGGTCATCCCCATCCTCCTGGGATTTTATGCGCGCAGATTCGGGCTGAACGCCGCGGGGGGGA
>JAFGSH010000096.1 GCA_016934695.1 Deltaproteobacteria bacterium | reverse complement strand
ATCATGGCCTGGGCCAGCCGCAGGGAATCGTGGATCGTGAGGGGCGTATGGATGATATTCTGGGCGTATGAGTGTTTCGAGAGGACCGAACTGGCCCCCCTGTCGATGAGCTGCCGGCGGTAGAGGATCAATTCGATGGATTTGTCGTACCACAACCGGTGAACGATATCGATAAAGGCATTGGCGGCCTTGACGTCATCCGTCCACTGCTTGAGTATGCCCTCGTATGAAATATCAGCGCTGCTGCCGTTCATGATACCCTGACTTCCCGGCGCTGCTTATAGATAATCTGAGAGGCGGAGTCAAGGAATAAAATACCCCGGATGCAGTTTGAGAAACAGATGAAAAAAATCACCCGTAAAGGCGTCCACGTGATAGATCTTCCTGCTCTTCTCCATTTTCACCCGGCGGCGGGAGCCCGCCGCGGTCAGCCCTCCGCCAGAAACCCCTCGTGAAATGAGACGGTGCCGCGGGGCACTTTGCCATGAAACGGCAGGGCGAGGAACACCTCCTGCGGAATGCCCTTATGGATGAACTCCGGATAATTCCTGAAACCGAAGCGTCCATAGTACCCGGGGTCGCCCACGAGGGCGCAGCCGTTCGCTCCCGAGGACCTCAGCAATGACAGGCCATCGAGCACGAGGGATTTCCCGATGCCCCGCCTCTGGTATGCGGGCAAGACCGAGATCGGGCCGAGGTCGTACCAATCCCGGCTCCCGTCGGAAACAGTAACCGGCGAGAAGGCGACATGGCCTACCACGTCTCCGTCGACCTCCGCCACCAGGGAAAGGGTGAGCGCACCGGCCTCCCGCAACGCCCGAACGATGAACTTCTCCGTGTTTTTACTGATGGGATGGTTCTCGAAGGCCGCCCTGGTGACCTCGGCTATCCTCTCCCGATCCGGCTCCCTCTCACTGCGGATGATCATACACAACTCCCCGTAAAAACAAATCCGTCCCCTGTTTCTCTTTTTTTTTCAACCGCCGCTAATCAGCCACGCGACCCTTTGCATCAGCCGCGTTGGCATTGCCGGGTATACTTTGTAATTGCGCTTTGCCGCCGGACATTATCCATCGGATTATTTTGACCCATGGCGACCATGGCCTCATTTGAGGAGCCATTCCAAGGGATGCCTGAGCGGTGGATAGGGCGTCTTCGAGCAATGCATCGTGGAGAGATCGAATGATAAGCGGCCAAGCCACTAATGCAGAACCCTTCACTTCCATCTTTATCGTGTGTCGCAGCAAAACAGACTGCTGCGCAGTCTTGACAACATCAAATGTATGAAATCCGTCGAATCCTTTCGGGCGTATAAAACGGAATTTGATGGACTCTCCCGGTTTGTACGCCTCAACGAAATAACCAATCGGGCCATGCCCGCCCTTGGCGCCAACACTGAGCGGACGATCAAATTTCATACGAGGCCAGCATTGGTTTGGCCATAGAAGATCATCTTCTGAAGAAAGAGAGTCAATGAGCTTTCCAACTTGTTCGTAATCAACCTCGAATTCGCGTTCGTGGATATTTAGAACTTTCATAACAACCTAACATTTCGTAATGCCAACATGCGGCGGATGACCTGCCCCTGAATGCGCTAAAAATAAATCTGTGCCTTTTTCTTCCCTAAGCCAACAAATGGGTATAGTGTCCCCGAATTTTTACCCGAATTTTCCGAGTTTTACTTCACAAATACACATGATATGGCAACTCATTAGCTCTGTTACGATACCCTGTCAAGCAATATTCCCGCACACTGTTCAGACGGCACGAGGCGGCTAGGATTTCTTCGCCCTGCATGCGGTGGGCTGCGCGCCGACGACCAGGCATGCATTGCAGGAGATGCAGTCCGCCCTGTTCTTCCCCTTGCCGGTCATCCAGAGATTCGGAAGATCCGGCTGCCTGATCAAGGGGCGCGCGAGGGACACGAAGTCGGCGTCGCCGGCGGTGATGATCTCCTCGGCCCGGTCGAAGGACCGGATCCCCCCGACGGTCATGATCGGGATGTTTACCGCCTTCTTCACGGCCCTGGCCCCCTCGATAAAATACGCCTCCTGCTCTTTTTTTCTGATCTTTGTCCGGGATTCGGGGAGCATGACGGCGGGCCACCCCAGCGCTTCTTCCCCCCGGACGACGCACTCCCACATGCCGCCGCTCGGCTCGATGGCATTGAACCCGCTCTCTTCCAGGAGGGCGGCCACCCGCACCGCTTCCGCCAGATCGGTGCCGTCCGGAAAGAAGTCCGTCGTATTCATCTTGATCAGGATGGGGAAGTCCTCCCCGACGAGCGCCCGCGCGCGCCGGACGATCTCCGTCACGATCCTGCAGCGGCCTTCCGTCGAGCCGCCGAAGGCGTCCTCCCGAAGGTTCGTGTGGGGAGAGAGAAAGGAGCTGAGGAGCCACCCGTGCGCCGCGTGGAGCTGGATGCCGTCGAACCCCGCCTCCCGGCTCCGCCGGACCCCGTCGACGAACCCGGTAATGACGGCCTCGATCTCCTCCGGCGTCATCTCGCGCGGTACCCGGTCGAACAGCCTGTCGCGGACCGCCGAGGGGGCCGTCGGCTCGACACGGTGGACCGGTCCCTTTTGCGACGGCCTTGCCAGATCGGGATGCAGCCGCTGGAAGGCGAGGAGCATCGGGGCACGCACGGGGACCAGTTTCTCGGCATCCTCCGGGTTGGTCACCTGCCTGCCGGGGTGGTGGAGCTGGGCCATGATCCTGCAGTCCGGAGCCGCCTCGTGAACCGTCCGCGTCAGCCGCGTGAGACCCTCGATACAGGAGTCGTCATAGATGGACATCTGGAGGTGGGGGTAGTGCGTCCGGGCGTACACCGCGGTAGCACCGGTGACGACCAGCCCAGCCCCGCCCAATGCCAAGTCCCGGTACATGGACAGGAGGGCATCCGTCACCCGCCCCTCCCTCGTTGCCGCGTTTTCGTACGTTGCCGATCGGATGAGGCGGTTCTTCATCTCGACCGACCCGATCCGCCCCGGACTGAAAACGACTGAATCCTTCCTGGATGGCATGCTTCCTCCCCCGGTGAGTGTTCCGCTGCATTACCAGTGTGGTGTTTTTCTCCGTTGCTCCTGCAATTGCTTCTGTTGCCGTGCCGCACAAACGGGTGTCGTGCGCGGATTACTAACTATAGGAGAATCTTCCACGACTTGCAAGAGACAATGATCGGCGTTCAGAATACTTGCACATCTCCGGGCATGCGGTCTAAGATAACGCCATCTCATGACCGGCGCATACCGCAGATACGGACGAAGGTGAGACCAATGGCAACTTCGGGGAAGATACATATCGGCACATCGGGCTGGCATTACAACCACTGGAGAGGGCCGTTCTATCCGGACGCCATTGCCTCCGGCGACATGCTCCCGTACTATGCCGGCAAATTCCACACGGTGGAAATCAACAGCTCCTTCTACCGGCTCCCCAAGAAATCGACCCTTGAAATGTGGAAACAGGCCGTGCCTCCCGACTTCGTCTTCGCCGTGAAGGGGAGCCGCTACATCACACACATGAAGAAACTGAAGGACCCCTCCACGGGAGTGCCTCCCCTGCTGGACGCGGTGAGTGTCCTGGGAAAACAGGCGGGGCCCCTTCTCTTCCAACTGCCACCCCACTGGCACAGCAACCCCGAACGGCTGGATACGTTTTTGCAGTTCCTCCCCGGCGATTTGCGGTATGCCTTCGAGTTCAGGGACCCGAGTTGGTTCTCCGATGAAATCTACCAGATCCTGGCGAACCGGGGGGCGGCCTTCTGCATCTACCACCTGGCGGGGTATCTCTCGCCGAAGGAAGTGACCGCCGATTTTGTCTACGTGAGGCTCCACGGTCCGGGAGGGGCCTATCAGGGCCGATACGACGAGGCGGCCCTCTCCGGCTGGGTGGGGACCTTCTCGACCTGGCAGGACCAGGGCAAAGAGATCTTCTGCTATTGCGACAACGACGAGGCCGGACACGCGGCACGCGACGCGCTGAGACTCAAGGAAAAGCTCTCGATTCGATAAGCCGTTCTCAGTACCAGTCCACCGCCGAGGCCTTGAAGAGGGCCCACACTTCTTTTCCCGGAACCAGGTGGAGGCCCTGTACGGCGGAGGGGGTGAGGCGGGAGAGGAGTGAAATATCCCCCGTGTCCACCTCGACCAGGATATCTCCGGAATCTCGTTCCATCGCCATGTGGGTGACGATCCCGCGGAGGATGTTGCGCGTGGAGATCCCGTCGGGTTGCGTAACGGATATGACGATATCGGAGGGATTGACGACGCCGGCGGCATCCGCGCGGGGAGGCTTTGTCACGAAGAGGGCCTGCCCGCCGGGAAGCTTCCTGAAATAGAGACCGTTCTTCCCGTCATCCCACGGTCCCGCAAGGACGTTTTCCGCCCCCGTTCCCACGATCCGGCCCTCGTGCATGCGCTTGACCGTGTCCGCGGCGCTGTTGAGCCACACCCGGTCGTGGCTGGCAATGATGAGCGACATCCCGAATCGCCTGCGGCATTCGACGATCGCCTCCTTGATGAGCCGGGCGCTCTGCTGGTCCACGCTGGCCGTCGGCTCGTCCAGGATCAACACCTTCGGACGCAGAACGAGACGCGAGGCGAGCGCGATCCGCTGGGCCTCGCCCCCCGAGAGTTCGTGCCACCGCCGCCGGGCGAATTCCTTCGGGGACAGCCCCACCAACTCCATCGCGCTGCAGACCCGCTTCTTGAGATCCTTCCGGTCGTCGCGGATCCGCAGGCCGAAGGCCACGTTCTCGAAGACCGAGCGCTTGAGCAGGTAGGGCTCCTGGAGGAGCATGGTGACGTCCCGCTTCGGCCCTCCGCCGTTCCCCGTCACCGCCGCGCCGTCGAACCGGATCTCCCCCTCTTCCGGCGGCTCGATAAAGGCGAGGAGGCGCAGGAGGGTGGTCTTCCCGCTTCCGTTCGAGCCCGCGAAGCCGACGGAAGCGCCCTGCTCAATGGTCAGCTCCGGTACATCGAGCTCGAAATGCTCTCCGTACCGGTACTTGAGATTCGTGACCTGGTAGAGGGGGGGCATGGCGTTATGACCTCTTCTTCAGCAGCGTAAGCGAGCTGTTCACAATGAGGGCGAGCGTCAAGAGAACGATCCCCAGGGCCATCCCGACGGCGAAGTCCCCCTTTCCCGTCTCCAGCGCGATCGCCGTGGTGATGGTCCGGGTGTGCCACTTGATATTCCCGCCGATCATCATCGAGATCCCCACCTCCGAGATCGCGCGCCCGTAGGCGGTCACGGCCGCTACAAGGACGGCGTACCGCGCCTCCATGAGGCTGGTGAGCAGGATCTGCTTCCCCCGCGCACCGAGGGTGACGAGGGTCGCCTGGAGGCGCCTGTCGAGGCTCTCGATGGCCGTGGCCGTCAAGGAGATCACGATCGGCGTGATCAGGATGGTCTGGGCGAGGGCGATGCCGGGGATCGTGAAGAGGATCCCCAGTTCGCCGAACGGTCCCCGGCGCGAGATAAAGGCGTAGACGAACAGGCCGACCACCACGGTGGGGAGGGCAAGCAGGGTGTCGACGACCGCCCGCACCTGCCGTTTCCCCGGAAATTCGAAATACCCCAGGAGAAAACCGAGGGGTATCCCGATGATCAGGCTGGCAACGATCGAGAGAGAGGATACCCGCAGCGTCATGAAGATCGCCGAATAGGTCTCGGGGTCACCGATCAGGAGAAGCTCGATCGATCGTATGAAACCCTGCGCGATATAGTCCATATAAAACCAAGAGAGATGGAATCGTAAAAAATCACATTCGGTGAATATCTCGTTTCGACCATAGAGAGAAACCTTATCTCTTCGGTAGCTTATGCTTTAAAGATTTCTCGTTTCACTCGAAATGACAACCTGAGAAGACTTTTTACGAGCGCATCAAGAGTTTTTTCTATTTGGCGTTCGGGGTGAAGAGCTGTTTCTCCATCAGCTTGAAACCGCCGATGAGCTTCTGCGTCTTCTCCGACGCCATCCACACGATGAATTTCTTCGCCAGGTCGTACTTCACATTCGAGCATTCCCGGGGGTTGACCGCGATGGCGCTGTACTGATTCCGAAGCGACGCGTCCCCCTCCACGAGGATCACCAGGGGCGGGGTCCCCTTCCAGTTGGATTCGTACTTGATGAAAGTCCCCCGGTCGGTCATGGTGTAGGCATCCCGCTCCGCCGCGATATTGATAGTGTTCAGCATCCCCTGGCCGGTCTGTATGTACCACGTCTCCTTGTCCGGGACGGCGAGCTGAGCATGTTTCCAGAGCGACAGTTCCTTCTTGTGTGTTCCGGAATTGTCTCCACGGCTGGCAAAGGAAGCCTTCTTCGAGGCGATTACTCCGAGGGCGTCCTTGACCGATTTTCCCTTCAGCCCTGCCGGGTCCGCGGGGGGGCCGATGAAGACAAAATCGTTGTACATCAGTTCCGTCCGATCGGTGCCGCTTCCTTCCTGGACATACTTCATCTCGGCCTCGGGGGCATGGACGAGCAGGACGTCGACGTCGCAGTTCTTTCCCAGGGCGAGGGCCTTGCCGGTCCCGACGGCGACCCACTGGAGTTCGATCCCGGTGTCGGCCTTGAAGACGGGGGCGAGATAATCGAGAAGCCCGGTATTATCGGTGCTTGTTGTCGTGGCCATCCTTAAGACATCGCCGGCGACGGCGCCGGTCGAAAACCCGATCAGGCAGATCATAAAACAGGCTGCCACACATACCCTCTTCAGCAGCATCATCATTACCGCACTCCTTTCTCTACTCCCTTGTTTTTGCGTACATGATCTTTCCCGTATCCCGGGAGGCATACCCTTCCATGTCCTTCAGCAGGCTCCTGAAACGTCTCGATTTGATGAATTCGACAAAGGCCTGGATGTTTTTGTCGAAAAAGATCTCCTTTCGGACGACCATGTCGAACCGCTCCTCCAGGATCCGGCAGAAGGGAAGGTTCGCGCTGCGGGCGGCCGATTCGGTCACGATCCCCGCGTCGGCGCGGCCGCTGCTGACAGGGTTGATAACGCCGAGATGCGTGAAGGCCTCGTCTTCAAAACCCCGTATGTCTGAAGCAGACACGCCTTCCGCATCAATGAGGTGATCGACAAGCGCCCGGATCCCCGAACCCCTCTGGCGGTTGATAAAACGCAGGCCGCGGCCAGCGAGATCGGCAAAGGAGGCGATCTTCCGATCTTTCGCCACGAAACCGACGCATCGGTAAAACAGATTCACGAGCGTCAGGGTATCGGAGCGTTCAACGTAACGGTCCAGAAAGGGAAAGTTGAAGTCGCCTGCCGCGGGATCGTACAGGTGACAAACGGCGACATGGCAGAACCCCTCACTGAGGAGCCTCAGTCCCTCCCCGCTCCCCACGCTCGATGAAAAGAGGGTGTAGCCAGGGCACTCCTGATGAAAGAATCCCTGGGACATCGAGAGGACGGGGTCGTCGGAACCGCAGACGAGAATCACCTTCCTGTTGATGACCGACTCAAAAAAGGACCTGCGCAGGGTCTGCTGGGCCTTTGATCGCAGGTATTCTTCCAGTTCGGCCCGGGGAAAAATCCACTTTCCCGTTACCTTTGTTCCGGGGAGCTTCCCCGCCTGGGCAAGGGCGTATACCTTTTTCTCATTGATGTTAAGAAGTTGCGATGCCTCTCGCGCGGTCAGCAACCCCTTGTCCTTTTCATCCATGGCGGTAACCCAGAAAATACTGACTTACAATAACTTATAATAACTATTATAGGGAGCCTTCTTTGTCAAAGGGTTTTTGGGAGGATTTGTATGATGAGAGGGGGGGGCCTTACGCCTGCGTCGATCCCGCAACCGCGTGCGAATTCGCTCGATGGCGAGGCACGGAAAATGACCGAGGCACATCCCTGGGGAGGTGTTCGCCGGCACAAGCTTTTCTGATTGTATGCTTCTGATATCTTGAAATGATTTGTGACAATGGTGGAGGCGGCGGGAGTCGAACCCGCGTCCGAAAATATTCCACTGCAGTTTCTACGTGCATATCCTTTGATTTGCATTCGCGCCTGAAGACTCCCAAAGGCAGGATTGATCAGGCACTATCCTGTTTAGATCTCGCCTCACTCCCTCCAGGAAAGAAAGATCAGCCAGCCCGCCTGCATGACGCCCTCATCCGACCCGGCAGACATGGTCGGGAGAACGGTAGCCGTCTAAGCGGCTACGGCGTAATCGTAGTTGTCTGCGATT
>JAFGSH010000095.1 GCA_016934695.1 Deltaproteobacteria bacterium | reverse complement strand
TGGCCCCAGAATCAACCGCTTTGAGCGGTTCACATTATGGTTCACATTATCAAGTCTCCGGCTTTGCCGGAGGTCATGACTCATGAAACACCTTTTGATAAGCTTCAAAAAGTTACCGAATTATTGAGCTAGTACAACACCGATCAAAGAAAAATCTGATCGCCCACTGCAGGGAGCATCTGGCGGGATTCAAATGCCCAAAGAAGTTCCTCATCGTGGACTGGCTCCCCAAGAATCCCTCGGGAAAGATACTCAAGCGGGAGCTGAAGGAAGAGTTCGGGAAATAGACGCGGGCAGCGGCGGATATTCCGCCGCTGCCTTTTCCCGAAATAACCCTTGACTCTGCCAGCGATACCGGTAGTATATCCGCACATCAACCCTCAAAAAACAATTCAAGATACAATACTAAACAGACCCTGCCGGCCCGAGGAGCCGGACGGCATCGAGGAGACTCCCATGCACGCAGACCTCATGAAAACATCGACCATCAACGTGGGTTCCATGCTGACCCGCTCAGTCCGTAGACAGAGGGACAAGGTGGCGCTGGTTTCTCACGAAGGAAAGAGCCAAACCTATCGGGAACTGGATCTCCTGAGCAACCGCTTCGCCCGCGGGCTCGAGGCGCTGGGATTCGGGAAATCGGATCACATCGCCGTGCTTTCCCTGAACTGCATCGAGCAGGTGATCGCCTTCTTCGGAATCTTCAAGATGGGGGGCGTCGTGGTGCCGATGAACGTCAGGCTCGCGGAGGCAGAGACGGCCTGGATCATGGATCACGCCGACGTCGCGGGGCTCGTCTTCTCCTCCGAGTTTCGGGACAGGGTGGACCGACTCCGGGAGCAACTCCCGGGAATACGCCACTGCGTCGCAATGGACGAAGAGGGGTTCGACGGGTGCCTCGACTTCGACAAGGTGCTGACGCAGGGCCGGGACGATGAGACCGGCGTCCCGGTCGAGGGGGACGACACGGCAATGCTGATGTACACGGCGGGCACCACCGGCAGACCCAAGGGCGTGCTCATGACGCATAACGCCGTCCTGTGGAACTGCGTCAACTGGGGCTACAACGGCACGGTCCGCGAGGACGACCGGTCTCTCCAGGTCTTTCCGCAGTACCACGTGGCGGAGCTCGGCAGCCTGCTGACCCTTCTCTACAGGGGAGGCTTCGTCTATCTGCGAAAGACCTTCGACCCCGGAGACTGCATGGAGACCATCCAGCGGGAAAGGATCACGCGCTGGGTCGCCGCCCCCACGGTCTTCAACATGCTCCTCCAGCTCCCCGGTATCGAGACCTATGACAGCAGTTCCCTGACCATGGTCGGTTCCGGGGCCGCCATCATGTCCACCGATACCCAGCGGAGACTCCGCGAGGTCTTCCCGTCGGCCTGTTTCTACGACAGCTACGGCATGAGCGAGGCGGCGGGGGGGTCATCACGACCCTCAGGCCCGAGGACTTCGACCGCAAGACGGCGTGCGTGGGAACCGCCCTCTCGACCGTCGAGGTGCGGGTGGTCGACGAGAACGATCACGACGCCCCAGTGGGGGAGATCATCTTCAGGAGCAACAACATGATGAAGGGCTACTACAAGGACCCCGAGGCCACACGGGAGGCCCTGCGGGGCGGGTGAATGCACACGGGGGACATCGGCCGGTTCGACGAAGAAGGATTCCTCTACATCGTGGACCGGAAAAAGGACATGATCATTACCGGAGGAGAGAATGTCTACCCCCGAGAGGTGGAGGAGGTCCTCTTCACCCATCCCCTCATCGCCGAGGCGGCGGTGATCGGTGTCCCTGATCCCAAGTGAGGTGAGACGATCCTGGCGGCGGTGGTGCTCGGTGCGGGGAAAACGGCCGCGGAACAGGAGATCGTCGACTACTGCAAGGGCAAGGTAGCAGGGTTCAAGTGTCCGAAGACCGTCCGGTTCGTGGATGCCCTCCCCAAGAATCCCGCGGGGAAGATCCTGAAAAAGGATCTGCGGGAGCTGTTCGCGCGCGGCCGCTGATCCTGTGCCGCGACAGTTCAGGAACACTGCTCAGGTGCATTTTTATACCGACGTTCCACGGCAACGGGGTTATGTTTACTCTTGACTCTGATATCAATAACGATAGTATATCGACACGTTGAAAACTGAAGGAAACGCCGAGACACATCATATAAAATGGGCCTTGCCGGCTTGAAGGGCCGGATGGTTCTGAGGAGGATCCTATGTACGCGGTCATCATGGCGGGAGGAAAGGGGACACGGTTCTGGCCCCTGAGCAGGGAGAAGCGGCCGAAGCACCTGCTGAACATCACGGGTGAGAAGAGCATCATACAGTACACGGTGGACAGGATAACCCCTCTCGTGGCACGGGACAACATACTGATCGTCACCGGCGCCAGCCACTGCGACGAAATCAGGCAACAGCTTCCTCATCTTCCGGCCGAAAACATACTGATCGAACCGGTGGGCAGGAATACCGCGCCCTGCATCGGCCTCGCCGCGATGCACATCCGGAAGCGAAGCCCCGACGCCGTCATGTGTGTCCTCCCCTCCGACCACCTGATCGCGGACACGGAACCCTTTCTCGCCTCGCTCATCGCGGCGCGTGAGATGGCGAAGAAGAGGGCCTGTCTCGTCACGATAGGCGTACGCCCCCGCTGGGCCGAGACGGGGTACGGATACATGGAACGGGGCAAAGTGGCCGATACCATAGGAGAAACAAAGGTATACACGGTACGGTCGTTTCGCGAAAAACCGGAT
>JAFGSH010000094.1 GCA_016934695.1 Deltaproteobacteria bacterium | reverse complement strand
GGGATGCTGACGAATTTTGTAACGATCAAGAAGAGCGTGGAACGGCTCAATCAGCTCGATGCCATGTTCGAAGATGAGAGCATCAATGCGTTCCCCAAAAAGGAGATACTGGGTCTCCAGAAGGAGAGAGAGAAGCTGCAGAAGGTTATCGGCGGCATACGGGACATGAAGAGTCTCCCGGGGATCGTGTTTATCGTCGATCCCAAGAAGGAGAGCATTGCCGTCAAAGAGGCCGGGAAACTCGGCATCCCCATCGTGGCGATCGCCGACACCAATTGTGATCCCGATGCTATCGACTATATCATCCCGGGGAATGACGATGCCATACGGGCTATTAAGCTGTTTTCCTCCAAGATTGCAGATGCCGCTTTTGAAGGTAAAAGGAGGCTGGAAGAACATATACAGGCCGAGAGCGACAAAGAGGAAGAAGGCGGGGGCGAAGAGCAGGATGTCCCGGAGAGTGTCGAAAGCAAGGGGGGAGAGTCCCCTGACGATGATACGGAAGATATAAATGAAGAGGAATATGAGGAGGTAGATTAACCTTGAATATTACAGCATCGATGGTGAAAGAGCTGAGAGATAAGACAAATGCGGGGATGATGGATTGCAAAGAAGCCCTTGCTTCTTCTGACGGCGATTTTGAGAAGGCCGTTGAATATCTCCGAAAGAAAGGCCTGTCCGCCGCGACCAAGAGATCTTCGCGGGCGGCGAAGGACGGCATGGTAGAGGCGTATATCCATATGGGCGGTAAGATCGGGGTCATGGTCGAGGTGAACTGCGAGACGGATTTTGTCGCCAAGACCGACAACTTCAGGGCGATGGTCAAGGATATCGCCATGCACATCGCCGCCGCAAACCCCACGTATCTGAAGCCGGAAGATATCCCCGAGGCCGTCATGGAGCGCGAACGGGGGATATATCGCGACCAAGCGTTGGCGTCGGGAAAACCCGAGAAGGTCGTCGATAAGATCATCGAGGGCAAAATCGGCAAGTTTTACGAAGAGGTGTGTCTCCTGAACCAGAAATTCGTCAAGGACATGGATATCACGGTCCAGACGCTGGTCAACAACATGATCGCCAACACCGGCGAGAATATCGTTGTGAGGAGATTCGCGCGATTCCAGCTGGGCGAGGATATATAATAAGGATCGGAAAGCACGGATCCGACCTTCCATACGAACCATACATGCAGCTTCCTGTGTCTGGGATTGAACGACCATGGATAAACCCCTGTACAAGCGTATTCTCCTGAAGCTGAGCGGCGAAGCGCTCTTGGGGAAGGGTTCCTTCGGGATCGACACGGATGTTCTGAAATTCGTGGCGGAGGAGATCAAAGCCGTCCATACTCTCGGTGTCCAAATAGGGATCGTCATCGGGGGCGGAAATATCTTTCGCGGAGTGGAGGCAAGCACCAAGGGGATCGACAGGGTATCCGCCGATTACATCGGTATGCTTGCCACCGTGATGAACAGTCTGGCTCTCCAGAACGCCCTCGAGAATCACGGGGTCTCGACACGGGTGCAGACCGCCATCGAGATGCGGGAGATCGCGGAACCGTTCATCAAGAGGCGGGCGACACGGCACCTGGAAAAGGGGAGAGTGGTCATCTTCGCCTGCGGGACCGGAAGCCCCTATTTTACGACCGACACAGCGGCCTCTCTGAGGGCCATGGAGATACAGGCTGACGCCATCCTCAAGGCCACCAAGGTGGATGGCATCTATGACAAGGACCCGGTGAAAGAAAAGGATGCCCTGATCTTCGACCGGATAACCTATACCGAGGTCTTGACCAGGGATCTCAAGGTAATGGATTCCACCGCGGTCTCCATGTGCAGGGACAACAACCTTCCTCTCATCGTGTTCAATCTCGAAAAGAGGGGGAATATCAAAGGGGTTGTCTGTGGAAGGCCCATTGGCACCGTTGTCGTAGGGGGGGAGAAATGACGGATCTGATATTCGAGCAATTGCATGAAGTCATGAATGGGGATATCCAATCCCTCGAAAAATCGTTTGGCAAAGTGCGTACGGGGAGGGCATCGGTGGCGCTCCTCGACGGTATCAAGGTGGATTATTATGGTGTCATGACACCTCTCAATCAGGTTGCCACCCTCTCCACCCCGGAAGGCCAATTGATTCTTATCTCTCCATGGGATAAGGCGGCACTGGACGCTATCGGAAAGGCCGTGCAGAAATCGGAGCTGGGGCTGGTCCCGAACAGTGACGGAAAGGTAATCAGGATCAATATTCCTCCCCTGACGGAGGAGAGGAGGAAGGAACTGGTCAAGGTCGTGCGGAAGATGGCCGAGGAGTGCAAGGTCCGGCTCCGGAACGCCCGGAGGGATGCAAACAACGACCTCAAACAACTGAAAACCGACGGCGATATATCGGAGGACACGATGCACGACTGCCAGGGCAAGGTGCAGAAGATAACCGATGAGTATACCGATAAGGTGGACAAGGTTCTCGCTGCGAAAGAAGCCGAGATTATGGAGATATGACAGAAACCGGCGATGGATGAAGGGGCCTGCGGGCCCCTTTTTTATGCGCCGCGTGCGCATGGCGCCCTGAAGATACCGGTTGAAAATGCCAGGGTGCTGTGGTACTTGATCACAAGATCGGAATGTTCATATGCACAGGATTATCAAGGAAAAGCTCCCGCGTCATATCGCCATTATCATGGACGGAAACGGCAGGTGGGCGAAAAAAAACAGGCTGAATAGGGTGAAAGGCCACGAAAAGGGTGCTGACGCGGTTCGAACAACGGTCAAGACCTGCCGCGAACTGGAAATCGGGTATCTTACCCTCTATGCATTCTCGGTTGAAAACTGGCAGCGTCCCAGGGGAGAAATCAACGCATTGACCTCGCTCTTGGAGGCATACCTCAAGTCGGAATTGAATGAGATGAAGGAGACCGGCATACGGCTGCTGGTGATAGGGGAGACCGAAAGGCTTCCCAAGACGGTCAGAAATCTCCTCGCGAGGGCGATAGAAGAGACATCCGTCAACGATGAGATGGTCTTGAACCTGGCCCTGAGTTACGGTGGCAGGGACGAAATCATCCGCGCGGTCAGAGGGGTGCTCAGGGACCTCAGGGAGAATGATATCGATGAAGACACGATCACGAAAGACTTTTTTTCGCGCTACCTGTACACCGCTGATATCCCCGATCCGGATCTGCTGATACGGACGAGCGGGGAATACCGGCTGAGTAATTTTCTCCTGTGGCAGCTGGCCTATACGGAACTGTACTTCACGGATGTCCTGTGGCCCGATTTTTCACGGGATGATCTGATAGAAGCCATCGTGGATTATCAGCGGAGAGAGCGGCGTTTCGGCCTGATAAGCGATCAGTTGTGAGGGGGGTGTAACGGTATGGGTCCCCATGCGAAAAGATGGTTCACCGGGATTGTGGCGGTCCCCCTGCTCTTTGCACTTGTCCTGTACGGCTCTTCCCTGCTCTTTTCCATCGTAATAACGCTGGTCATAGCCTGGGGCGTCTATGAGTACAACGTCATGGTTTTCAGAGAGAAGTACTATCTGGAAAAGACCGAAGGGTTGATCATCGCCCTCCTGATACCGCTGTCGGCGTACCTGGGAGGTATCCAGGTGATGTTCGCCGCGGTCACCTTCTCGTTTATCATCGTCTTCCTCCTCTTTCTCCTGAAGGCAAAAGACGGCCAGGCCGATTTTACGGCCCTTGTCAGGGTCGTCTTCGGCTTTATGTATATTCCTCTTCTCATGTCGTACATCATTCTTCTCAGATGCTCCGAAGCCGGGATCACCTGGATATTCTTTGTTATCTGTGCCGCTTTTCTGGGTGATATCTCCGCCTTTTATGTCGGTACGTCTCTGGGGAAGACCAAACTGATGCCGACGGTCAGCGCGGGGAAGACGGTAGAGGGTGCAGTGGGGTCCACTGCCGGCACGATGCTCGGTTGCGTCCTGTTCAAGCTCCTCTTCCTCCATGACCTTCCCCTGATTCATGCGATAACGCTCGGTTTTCTGGGGAGCATTATCGGTCAACTGGGCGATCTGTGCGAATCGACAGTCAAGAGGACCGCAATGGTCAAGGATTCCGGATCCCTCCTCCCGGGACACGGAGGGATACTGGACCGCTTGGATTCACTCCTCTTTCTCATTCCCTTTGTGTACTACTACCGTGTCCTAGTGATCAGATGAAAACCTTGTCCATACTCGGATCAACAGGCTCCATAGGGGTGAGCACCCTGGGTATCGTGGCCGGCAGCCCCTCGCGGTTCAAGGTGCTCGCCCTTTCCGCAGGGAAGAATCTTGCGCTCCTCAAGAGCCAGATAGAGCAATTCCGCCCGGAGGTGATATCCGTGATCGATGAAGATCATGCCCGCCGGTTGCGCGATATGCTCGGGTCTGCCGCCGTTGAGATCCTGTCGGGCGGTGCCGGGTGCGCCCGGGTCGCATCGCACGAGGGAGTGGATATGGTCGTATCCGCCATGGCCGGAGCGGCGGGGCTTTCTCCGACAATAACGGCCATCGATGCGGGAAAAGACATCGCGCTTGCCAATAAAGAGACGATGGTGATGGCGGGAAAACTGGTCATGGATCGGGCCGCCTCGCGCGGGGTCAAGATCCTCCCGGTCGACAGTGAACACAGCGCCGTCTTTCAGTGTCTGGCGGGACACAACAGGGAAGAGGTGCGAAGGCTCATCCTGACGGCCTCGGGAGGACCCTTCCTCACCCTTCCTCTGGAGAGGTTTGCGGACGTGCGGCTCGAGGATGCGCTCAGACACCCCAACTGGGAGATGGGGCGAAAGGTTACCATCGATTCCGCGACTATGATGAACAAGGGCCTTGAGATCATGGAGGCCATGTGGCTGTTCGGGATCGACAGAGAACGGATTGATGTCTGCATCCATCCCCAGAGCATCGTTCATTCGATGGTGGAATATGTTGACGGTTCAGTTGTGGCGCAGATGGGGGTCCCCGACATGAAGGGTCCTATATCCTACGCTCTGGCCTATCCGGAGCGGGTGCCGGAGGCGATACCTTCTCTCGATCTATGCGATGTTGGAACGCTGGAGTTTCTGCCTCCAGACCCCGCAAGGTTCCCGGCGCTGGATCTCGCCTACGAGGCGGCCGGGAGGGGGGGAACTGCTCCGGCGGTCCTGAATGCGGCGAATGAGGTGGCCGTGGAGGCCTTTGCCGGAGGAAAGATCGGATTCAGGGGTATCACCCTCCTCGTGGAAGATGTTCTTGCATCCCATCAACCGAAGGACATCGGCAGCATTGCGGATGTCTTCGCGGCGGATAGGTGGGCGCGGGCGAGGGCCCTTGAAACAATAGAGAAAGGAATGATCTCTTGATTGGCATCAGTGTTGTGGCGGTGATAATCCTGCTGGGGGTGTTGATCTTTGTGCACGAACTGGGGCATTTCCTGGTGGCGAAATGGTCCGGCGTGGGTGTGCTGAAATTTTCGCTCGGCTTCGGGCCCAGACTGCTCGGCAGAAAGGTTGGAGAGACGGAGTATATCCTCTCCGCCATCCCCCTCGGGGGGTATGTCAAGATGCTGGGCGAATCGGAGGATGAGGAAGACCTCCCCCCCGAAGATGAAAAACGGTCCTTTCTGAAACAAGGGGTATTCAAGAGGATAGCGATCGTGACAGCGGGCCCCCTCTTCAACTTCCTCTTCGCCGTCCTCGCCTTTGCCCTCGTCTACGCCATCGGCGTTCCCGTTTCGACCTCGATGATCGGGGCCGTGCAGGAAGGAAGTCCGGCCTTTGGGGCAGGCATGCGCAGCGGAGATGTAATCGTTGCCATCAATGACAGGGAGATTTCCCGCTGGTCGGAGCTGGCCCGTGCCGTGGACGAGAGTGAGGGGGAGAAACTCAAGATGCGGGTGAGCCGGGGGGAGAAGGTCTTCGATGTGCGCGTGACCCCTCAGCCGATGAAATCAACGAATGTCTTCGGCGAAGAGATCGATACCTACCGGATCGGAGTCGGCATCTCCGAGGAGACGATCCTGGAACGAAAGGGTCCGGTCGGAGCGCTTGTTTCCGGGGTGGAACAGACATGGGGGTGGACCAAGCTGACCTGCGTTGGCATCGTAAAAATCATACAGGGTGTCGTTTCCCCGAAAGAACTCGGCGGACCCATACTGATCGCTCAGATGGCCGGCACGCAGGTCCGCAAGGGCTTGGTGCCGTTCATATTTCTGATGGCGGTACTGAGTGTAAACCTGGGAGTGCTGAATCTTCTCCCCCTGCCCGTCCTCGACGGAGGACACATCACCTTCTTCCTGATAGAGGCCGTCACCGGGAGGGCCATCAGCACGAAATGGCGGGAGATCGCGCAGCAGGTAGGGTTCTTTCTCCTGATCCTCCTGATGCTCTTTGTCTTCTATAACGACATAGTGCGGATACTGGGATATCAACCATGATCACGCTCGCCGTGGATACCTCCGTTACGACGGGCGTCGCACTCCTCAAGGACGATGACATCCGGGCCGAGCTTTCTGTCCGTACCGGGCGGAACCACGCGGAGACACTCCTTCCGGCAATTGAGGGGGGGCTTGCCTCCGGAGGGATCGGAAAAGAGCAGATAGATCTCTTTGCCGTTGCCGTCGGTCCCGGTTCCTTCACCGGATTGCGGGTGGGCGTCAGCACCGTGAAAGGTCTGGCATTCGTTCTGCAGAAACCGGTCATTGGTGTCTGCACCCTGGATGCCCTCGTCCTGAATATTGCATATACAGGCAGGCAGATTATCGTCTGTCCCATGCTGGATGCCGGGAGGGGTGAGATATACACGGCGTTGTATCGTATCTCCGGTCCGGACACCCATGAAAAGATGTTCGGTGAACGAATCGTGCGCCCGGATGAATTCCTGGACTCGTTGGGTGGAGATATAGTCTTCCTGGGCGATGGAGCGGAGAAGTACCGGGATCGCATTGATAAGATCCTCCCGGTCAGATCATCCGTTGCCCCGTCGCGCTTCAACCAGGTGCGAGCGGCTGCGGTCGGCCTCGCGGGAAGGAAGAAGTTTCTGGGCGGTGATCTGTCTGATGTGATGACGCTGGTTCCCTATTATCTCCGCTCCTCGTACGCCGCGGGAGACGAGTGATGCCCCCGGGAGCGGATAGATTGTTGACATAG
>JAFGSH010000093.1 GCA_016934695.1 Deltaproteobacteria bacterium | reverse complement strand
CTGAAGGTCCCCAGGAAGATCACCGAGATGCTGGAGAAAGGGTGCAAGACCTTCTACACGGAGAAAAAAGACGGGACCTACTACTACGACTTCAAGGAGAAGGGGTACGTCAAGATGGAGGAAAATTCCCGGATTATCCTCCTTCCCGAGCTCAAGGCGCGAAAGAAGCTCATTAAGGAGAATGCCAGCGCCTCTCTCGTGGATATCGGCGGCGGCGTGGCGTGCCTCGAGTTCCACACCAAGATGAACGCCATCGATGGTGACCTCACCCAGATGATATACGACAGCTGCGACATCGTCGAGAAGGATTTCGAGGGGCTGGTCGTCGCGAACCACGCCACGAACTTCTCGGTCGGTGCCAATGTCTTCAATCTCCTCGTTGCGGTGCAGCAGAATCAATGGGACGAGATCGACAAAGAGATCCATGCCCTGCAGTACGCCAATATGAGAATGAAATACCTGGACAAACCGGTCGTAACCGCGCCGGCGGGGATGGCCCTTGGCGGAGGGTGCGAGATCGCGATGCACGGAGCCCGGTGCCAGGCCTGCGGCGAGTCGTACATGGGTCTTGTGGAAGCCGGTGTCGGTCTGCTCCCGGCGGGCGGCGGATGCAAGGAACTGATGGTTCGCTGCACCGAGGGTCTCCTGGATGGTGTCGTAGAGACCGTCAACCTGCAGAATATCTATGAGAAGATCATGATGAATATTGCTCAGGCGAAAGTATCCACCAGCGCGGTGGAGGCGATGGAACTGGGATATCTCAGAAAGACGGAACATCTGAGCCTCAACAGGGATCAGCAGATATGGGATGCCAAACAGCTTGCCCTGGCGCTGGCGAAAGACTTCCGGCGAAAGAAACCGGATCTGATCCCCGTGATGGGAGAAAACCTCCTGGGGATCGCCCATGCGTTCCTGTACAACATGAAATACGGAAACTATATGTCCGACTACGACTGGCACGTCACGATGAAGATCGCGTGGGTCCTCTCCGGCGGTCAGTGTCTTGAGAACACACTGGTTACGGAAGATGCGATCCTTGATCGTGAACGGGAGGCGTTCCTCAGCCTCGCCGGTGAGGAGAAAACGCAGAAGCGTATTGAGCATATGCTCACAACGGGAAAACCGCTTCGTAACTAACCATGACACATTGAGCCGCCGTGAGCGCGGCAGACGATAAGGAGGATTATTATGCGTGAAGCTGTTATTGTTGCATCGGTAAGGAGTCCGGGTGGACGATACAAGAGAGGCGGTCTTGCCCAGACCAGGTCGGATGAGTTTGGCATTCAGGTTCTCAAGGGGCTGATGGAGCGCGTTCCCCAGGTCAAGCCTGAGATGGTCGATGATGTGATCTGCGGGTGTTCGTTCCCCGAGGCCGAGCAGGGGATGAATCTCGGCAGGATACTGGCACTCGGCGCCGGATTCCCGATCACCACGTCGGGGATGACGGTCAACCGTTTCTGTTCGTCCGGTATCCAGTCGATCGCGGACGCCACGGCCAAGGTCAGGGCGGGCTGGTCCGATATCATCATTGCCGGCGGGTGCGAGACGATGAGCCACATCCCGATGGGCGGATGGATCTCCCGCCCGCACCCCGAGTGGGGCGATCGCCCGATGGCGTATGTTTCCATGGGGATCACCGCGGAGAACGTCGCGGCCAACCATGGCATCAGCCGTGAAGATCAGGACAAGATGGGACTGGAGAGCAACCGCAGGGCCTACGAAGCAATCCAGAAGGGGCTGTGGAAAGAGGAGATAGTCCCCATCAACGCCTGGAAGTACAAGAAGGACAAGAAGGGGCAATTGGTCAGGGATACCGTCGTTTTTGATATGGACGATGGTGTGAGATGGCCTTCAACTATGGAAAATATGGCCAAACTGAAATCCCCCTTCAAACTGGGCGGAACGTGCACGGCGGCGAATTCATCCCAGATGACGGACGGGGCCGCCTTCTCGATGATTATGTCTGCTGAGAAGGCGAAAGAACTCAAGCTGAAACCTATTGCCAAACTGACCCATTATGCGGTCGCGGGGAACAAGCCTGAGGAGATGGGAGTCGGTCCCCGCTACGCGATCCCGAAGGTGCTCAATCTGGCCGGCATGACGACGGACGATATCGAACTGTTCGAGATCAACGAGGCCTTCGCCTCCCAGGCCCTGTATTCCTGCCGGGAGCTTGGGCTGACCGAGCGATACTGGAAGGGTGATATCAACCCGAACGGCGGCGCCATCGCCATCGGTCACCCCCTGGGATGCACCGGCGCGAAACTGACCTGTCAGCTGCTGCACGAGATGAAGCGGCGCAAGCTGAAGAGAGGAATCGTCTCCATGTGTATCGGCGGCGGGATGGGTGCTGCCGGCATCTACGAGATGCTGTAACCGCTTATAGTCGTATCTGATCCGAAAGAGCCATGGCCCCTGCGGCCATGGCTCTTTTGCTGAAAGGAGACAAATCCTTTTCTTCCTAATCCGGAGACAACAAACAAGTGGGTCGGAGACAGTGCTTTATCTTTTTATATTATTATGCTACTTTTGCGTCACGTAATCAGTACGATCCAGTTCCCATTTTCTCGCATTCCCTTCAACCCGTTTCAAACGGTGAAACAGAGAACCATGTTTCGCGGTAACATATTCAATTGCAACATTGCGGAGCACAGTATTTGACTGCGCCGAAGAGACGTGCGGTATCGTTTCAGATAGTCGGTTTTTTCCATAAACAGATTTCCTAAAGGAGGGCCTCTATGGATAACTATCAATTGTTTATCGATGGGCAGTTTGTGGATGCGGCAGGCGGCGAGACGTTTGAGACATGTGACCCCGGCACGGGGCTTCCCTTTGCCACCGTCGCCCGGGCAGGCGCTGCGGATGCCGAAGCGGCCATCGCGGCCGCCCGGAAGGCTTTTGACAGCGGTGTATGGAGCGGGCTGACTCCCGCCGCCCGCATGGCCAAGATTCAGGATTTCGCCGATCAGATCGCGCAACAGGGGCTGCGCCTGGCGCTGACGGAGTGCATGGATGCTGGCCACATCATCAGTCTCGCCAAATACTGGCCGCTTCAGTGTATCTCATTCCTGCGCAACCTGAGTCTGGCGGCCACGAATCAGTTCCCGTGGCAGGAGGAGACCCCCGTATCGGGGAACGTTTTCGCACCCGGCCGCGATTACATCCGCCGGGAGCCCCTCGGTGTGTGCGTCGGGATCGTTCCGTGGAACTTCCCCCTCTATATCGCCATCTGGAAGATCGCACCCGCGCTCATCATGGGAAACACCATGGTCGTCAAACCGGCGACGATGACGCCGCTGACGGCCGTGATACTGGGCGAGGCGGCCAAGGCGGCGGGGATCCCCGACGGCGTCCTCAATATCGTGACCGGTCCGGGGGGTGAACTGGGGAAGATCCTCTGCACCCACCCCGATGTGGACAAGATTTCGCTCACCGGCTCCACGGAGGTGGGACGTGAGATCATGAAGCTGGCCTCCGATACGGTCAAAAAGGTCACGCTGGAACTGGGAGGCAAATCGGCCAATATCATCCTGGATGACGCCGACATCGATCTGGCGGTGGAAGGGGCCTGTTTCGGGACCTTCTTCCATCAGGGGCAGGTCTGTTCATCCGGGACGCGCGTCCTCGTCCATTCCCGAATCTACGATGAATTTATCGAGAAGATGAAGAAACGTGCCGAGGCATTCAGGATCGGCTATCAGATGGACCCCACCACACATTTGGGACCGCTGGTGAGCGCCGATCAGTTTTCGACGGTCGCGGGGTATGTGGCCCTCGGCAGGG
>JAFGSH010000012.1 GCA_016934695.1 Deltaproteobacteria bacterium | reverse complement strand
TCTCAATGCGATCCACTTTAACGGAACAGATTATATTAAACATATGCTTTAACTGTTCAATGCTAGAATCTGAATATCCATCATTTTTTAGGACTATTATTGTGAGGATATCCCGGTAGGCCTCTCTGGTTACCACTACCTGAAAGGTAATCTGGGGGAATCGCTCTTGTACATACGCCACTTGGCTTGGCGCAACGAACATCCCTCTTACCTTGACCGCGTCCCCTACCCTGCCGGCGATTCCCCCAAGTCTTCCCGCCGTCCTCCCGCAGGGGCATTCCTCCCCTGTCATCCTCGAGAGGTCTCCTGTCCCGAATCGAAACAAGAAGAAGGTTTCATTCAGGCGGGTCACCACGACTTCTCCCAGTTGTCCCGGTTCGACAGGTTTTCCGGTAGAAGGGTCTACGATCTCGACGATGACATCCTCGCAGATGTGCCAGCCGTCCTTCTCGCGGCACTCGTACGCAATATCCCCCACCTCGGTGGCCCCGTACATCTGGTAGGTATCTATCCCGTATTCCTCTTCGAATCGTTGTCGGAGAGAGGCCTGGAGAGGTTCGGCCACGAAGGATGCCCGCCGGAGGTTGAAATCCTTCCTGAAATTATAACCCATCTCCTCCGCCTTCGTAATGATAGCATTGAGAAAGCTCGGTGTACCGGTATACGCCGTCACGCCAAGGTCCCGGATTAACTGGACCTGCATCTCGGTCCCCGAGGTCCCGGAAGGAATAACCGTCGCCCCCACGGACCTGAGCCCTTCATGAAATGTCAGCCCGGCGGCCACCAGGTGGTATGAAAAGGTATTGAGCACCCGGTCCCCTTTGCCGAAACCCGCTGCAAAGTACCCCCGGGCCCACAGCTCGCCCTCGCCGAGGTGCGGTTCGTAGACGGGTCCCGGTGAGGTGAATATACGGGCGGTGTCGACATCAGCGGCACAGAGACCCCCGAAGGGGGGATGGAGCCGTTCCAACTCGACCACCTCCCCCCGGGAGATGACGGGAAGTTTTTCGAGGTCTGCGACGGAAGTAATATCCGACGGTTTCAGGTTGAGATCATCGAAGGTTCCCCTCACCCGCTCGGAGCGCCGGTAGGCGGCATCAACCATCAGCGACAGTCTCCGATTATATTCCGCCTCTCTCTCGAGTGGCAATCGCCCTTCCAGATCATCAAAAAACGTATTCATAGAACCGTCTCCTTACTCCTCACGGTTACAGCCACCGTTTCCGTCTCTTGTACGACTTGACGTCCCGGTACGACTTCGCGTCACCCGCCGCACCCATCCCCAGATAAAATTCCCTGATATCGGGATTTTCCTTAAGATCGGCCGATATCCCCTCCATGACGATCCTGCCGTTCTCCATGATATATCCATAATGCGCTATCTGGAGCGCCATATTCGCGTTCTGCTCGACCAAGACGATCGTCGTCCCTTGCTCCCGGTTGATCCGCTCGATGATCCCGAATATCTCCTTGACCACCAAGGGGGCCAGCCCCAGGGACGGCTCGTCCAGGAGGAGCAGCTTGGGGTGTGCCATCAGAGCCCGCCCCATGACGAGCATCTGGAGCTCACCCCCGCTGCAATACCCGGCCAGGGTCCTGCGTCTCTTCTTCAACGGCGGGAAGTAGTCATAGATCATTTCCAGATCGCTTCTGTACGGCTTTCCCCATCGCGTTGCCGTGCCGACCCTCAAATTCTCCTCGATCGTCAGATACTTGAAGGGCTGCCTCCCCTCAAGCACCTGGATGATGCCGCGGCGGGTTATGGTCTCCGGAGGGGAATTCTGGATAGGCGCCTTCTCGTACACGATATCACCCTCCGTGACCTTTCCGTTTTCCGTCTTCAGGAGTCCCGAGACGGCCTTCAGGGTCGTGGTCTTTCCCGCACCGTTGCTCCCGAGGAGGGATACGATATGTTTCTCCCTGACCGCGAGAGAAACCCCCTTCAGGACCTGGATGACATCCGAGTAGACGACGCTGATATTATTTAGTTGAAGCAGAATGTTGTCGTGCATGATCCCCTCTCAGTACGAAAACGGCCAGAGGCGGAAATTGGAACGGATGATACGCCAGACTTCGGCCAGACCGCGGGGCTCCAGCAGGATGAATAGGACGATGGCCAATCCGAAAGTGAACTCGCGCAGGGGGGCCATCGAGAGCCCGATCGCGCTGAATAGATCGGTGCTCATCAGGAAATCGGTCAGCCACCTCAGCCCCTCGTTCAGTCCCGTGATGAAGATCGCCCCGTAAATGGCACCGGCAACGCTCCCCAGCCCTCCGATGATAACCATCGCGATATACTCCACAGAGAGCCCCAGGTTGAAGGGTTCCGTCGTGATGCTGACCATGTAGTAGGCCCACAGGGCTCCGGCGACCCCCGCATAAAAGGAACTGATGGCGAAGGAAAGGAGCTTGTAAGGGAATATAGGAATCCCCATCCCCTCGGCGGCCCGGTCATTGTCCCGTATCGCCACGAACGCCCTCCCGTACCTCGTCCTCATCAGGTTGACGGCGATCAGGGTCATGATAACCAGAGATCCGTAAGCAATATAGAAAAAGCTTCGGTCACCGCCGAACTCCACCCCGAACAAAGAGACGCCGGGGAGGATGATCCCCATGGTCCCCTTGGTGAGGCTCTCCCAGTGGATGAGGAGGTACTCGATGATAAACTGCCCGGCAAGGGTTGCGATCGTGAGATATAATCCCTTCAGTCTCCCCGAAGGCAATCCGAAGAGCACCCCTACCAGGGCGGTGATCACCCCCGCGCAGGGGACAGCCAGGAGGAAGGGGAACCCCGCATCGGTGGCAAGGATGGCGGCAGCGTAGGCCCCCACCCCGAAAAAGGCCCCGTGCCCCAGGGAGAGCTGACCGGTAAAACCAATCAGGATGTTCAGGCCTATCGCCGCGATAGCGGTAATGGCTATGGTGTTGAGGATGTAGAGGAAATAGGGCCCACTGACAGAGGGGACCACGGCAAACAGGATCAGCAGTCCAACCATCAGGGCGGTGCGTCCGAAATCCGTCTCGAAGATCGCCAGTTCCTGCTCATACCGATCGTTAAAGTTACCACAGGGGTGAAAACGCAGCTTTCTCATCATACCCGTTCTATCTCCACCAGGCCGAAGAGGCCGTAGGGTTTTACCATCAGGATAAATACCAGGACGATATAGGGGATAACGTCCCGCAGCGACGTGGAGAGATACCCCCCGGTGAAGGTCTCCAGGAGGCCGATGATGATCCCCCCGATCACCGCTCCGCCGATACTGTCCAGCCCCCCCAGGATGACCACCGGGAAGACCTTGAGCCCGATGGAGGAGAGATCGTGGACATTGATCCCGTTGATGATCCCCAGAACGATCCCGCTCATCCCCGCCACGAGGGCAGCAATCGCCCAGGAAAGGGCGAAGACCTTCCGTACGTGCACTCCCAGGGAGAGGGCGGCCGGCTGGTTGTCGGCGACCGATCGCATGTAAATCCCCTGTGAGGAGTACTTGAAAAAGAGACCGAAGAGCATGAGAAATACCAGGCCGATCGCCACCGACACGACATACACCGGCGGGATATGGACGCTCCCCCAGTGTATCCCCAGACCCTCCGGGAGAAAATCGGGAAAGGTGTAGAGATTTCCTCCCCATATGAGCAGCATAATCCCCTTGAATATGGAGGCCAGCCCTACGGTGAGCATGATGACATAGATGAGGGGCTCGCCGATCAGCGGGCGCAGAAAGAGACGTTCGACGACAAAGCCAAGGATGAAACAGCCGACGAGGGCCAGGGGGAAGGCCAGGTAGACCGGCAATCCTGCCCACCCGATCAGGACCAGAAATACGAACGCCCCCAGGGCCATCAACTCTCCATGCGCAAAATTGAGTACGCTGGAGGATTTGAAGATCATGACAAATCCCATGGCCGCGAGGCCGTAAAGAAAACCGATACTCAGTCCATTAACCAACAGCTGGATAAAAAATTCCATGCGGCATCACTCCTGTCTCACTCAAGTTTCAAGATACGCACCCGGGTCTCCAGCGTGCCCACCTGCCCGTTCCGGTAGCGGATCGTGGTCTTCACATCCACATCGTCCTGATCCTCATACATTGCATTGATAAGCTTCAGGTAGAGGCCGTAGACAAACCTCCTGCGCACCTTCCCCGTTCGCGTCAATTCTTCATCGTCGGCATCGAGAAGCTTGTAGAGGAGTATGAACCGACGTATCTTCATGGTATCCGGCAATCGTTCATTGACCGCCCGGATCTCGCCGCTTACCAGTTCTTCCACCTCCGGCCGCTGGGAGAGATCGGTGTAGGTTGTATAGGGGATCATCCGCTCCTCGGCCCAGCTGCCGACATTCCCCATATCGATATTGATCAGCGCGGTGATGTAGGGGCGCCCCTCGCCAAAGGTGACCGCCTCACGTATGTACGTACTGAATTTCAGACGCGTTTCTATAAAATCAGGAGAGAAAGCCTCCCCCTGTTTATTGCGGATGATCTCTTCCCGGCGCCCGATGATGACAAGGTGCCCGTCGTCGTCGAAGTAGCCGGCATCTCCGGTCCTCAGCCAGCCGTCCATAAAGGCGGTCTTCGTGGCCTCGAAATCGTTATGGTACCCTCTGAAAATCGTCTTGCTCGACAGAAAGACCTCTTGATCCTCTGAAATCTTCACCTCCATCCCTGTCAGGGGCCTGCCGACTGTTTCCGCTTTGATCTCATTGTCGGGCTGGACCTGGAAGATTCCTCCTGCCTCCGTCAGGCCGTAGCATTGTTTCAGATTCAACCCCAGCGAACGGAAAAACCGTATCACGTCGGGGCTGATCGGATGCCCTCCCGTGTACGCGCTGTGAAAGCGTGCGCAGCCGATCCGGTCCAGGAGAGGTCTGAAGATGGTGACAGAGGCCAACCATCCCGCGCATCGCAGGAGAAGGCCGGGGCGCTTCCCCTGCGACTCCAGATCGGTGATTCTGCCGCCGATGCGCTCCGCCAGGTGGAAGAGGTTTCTTCGCACCGGACCGGCATCCCCTATCTTGACCCGGATGGTCGAGGCAAGATCCTCCCAGAAGCGTGACGAGGTAATAATGACGGTGGGACCCAGTTCGCGGAAATCCTCCTGGACTGTTTCGTTGGTCTCGGGGAAGTTCATGGTCATCCGACCGACCAGAGCCACACTTGCCCACATCTGGTCGACGATCCATGCCGGGGGGGACATGGACAGCCAGTCCACGTCCAACCCCGCAGGGATTGTCTCCAACCAGCTATCCGCCATCTCGGTGAAATTACTGTGCGCCATCATCGCCAGCTTGGATATCCCGGTTGTTCCCGAGGTCATGATCATCAGGGCGATATCATCCGGTCGCCCCCTCCCCATCTCCCGGGCGAAGAGTCCAGGGTCCTGCCTGTCCAGGGCCTCACCCGCCTCCAGCAGCTCGGCGAAGCTTATGAGCCACTCATGATCGCGATACGAATGCATTCCGGTCCGGTCGACGTAGATGACCTTCCGCACATGCGTAAGACTGTCGCGCATCTCCAGGAGCTTATCCACCTGCTCCTGGTCCTGCGCAACGACGTATGCGGCGTCTATCCTGTTCAGGGTGCCCGCTATCTCGCTGCTCACGGCGGAGGTAAAGAGGTTGAGCATCACCGCCCCGAGGGCCTGCCCCCCCACCTGGCTGAAGAGCCACTCCGGGTGGTTGTCCATGATAATTCCGACATTGTCACCCCTCCTCAGGCCGAGGGTATGGAGGCCCAGCCCCACTCTTTGTGCAAATTCCAGATAATCCCGCCAGGTGTACGTCTGCCATATCCCATACGCCTTTTCGCGGATGGCGACGCGCTCTCCCCAGTGCCGTGCCTGTCTCAGGAGGATCTGCGGGAGCGTGAGTTCGGTCTCCGGCTTTGCATCTTTCTCATCGCGAGGAGTTGAGATCTCCGGGTTCTGATTCACTGCGCATCCCCCAGGTACGCCCGTATGACCTCCGGGTCGTTTTGTACCTCCTCGGGGGTTCCCTCGGACAGTTTTTCGCCGAAATTGAGGACCATGACGTGCTTGGATATGGTCATCACGATCGACATGTCGTGTTCGACAAGTATCATCGTCTGCCCCCAGTGGCCGTTCAGTTCGGAGAGGAACCTCACCATGTCCTCCTTTTCCTCGAGATTCATCCCCGCAAAGGGCTCGTCCAGCACCAGAAGCTTCGGTTCCAGCGCCAGGGCACGCCCGAGTTCGACCCGCTTGCGCAGCCCGTACGGCAGTGAACCAACCGGCTTCTTGCGGATCGCCTGCATCTCAAGGAAATCGATCAACTCCTCCACGACGACGCGGTGCCGGATCTCCTCCCTGCGTACCGAGGGGAGGAACATAAGCGCACGCCCCAATCCGTACCCACAATGGGCATGACGTGCCAGGAGCATATTGGAGAGAACGGTCATCCCGGGGAACAGCTCGATATTCTGGAACGTCCTGCCGACGCCGCGGCCCACGAGGTCATGCGTCGGCAGATTCGTTATATCCTCACCGTTGAAAATAATCCTTCCCCCCTGCGGCCGGTAAAACCCGGTCAGACAGTTCAGGAGGCTGGTCTTGCCCGCGCCGTTGGGTCCGATGATGGCGAACAGCTCTCCGGTTCGCACCTCAAAATCGACGTCGTTGAGCGCCATGACCCCTCCGAAGCTCAGCGTGAGCCGGGTCACATCCAGATCGGCGCGTTTCCCGTTACCGGATATCGTCTTGAAGATATCAGGCTGACCGCGAAAAGCCTTCATTTACCCTCCAGAACCCGAATTTCTTCCTTCCCAGGAACGAAGAAATTCGTGGCGGGAAGATACGTTCCATCCTCGGATACCCTGACGATCCTCGCCTGGAACGAACCCTCATGATTCGCTGCGGAATATGAGACATCGGGAACGAGTCCGCTGAAATTCTCATTCGAAAAGGATTCCATCGCCTTGTTGATCGTCTCTCTCGTTATCTTGCCGGACTTCTCCTGGGCGCGGACGAAGGCCCGTTCCATGATCATCCCTATGACGACCCCTTCCCAGTAGGAGGCATCAAAAGAATCGACCGTGCCGTACCTCTTCCAAAGCTCTTCCATAACCTTGATCCCCTCGGTCTTGTCGACGGGCAGACCCCCGGGGAACTGCATCATCAGGCGATCCCTGATTAACCCTTTCCCCATCGCGAAAAAATCGGGGTCAGTAGAGGTCCATGTTCCGAAGAATTGCGGGGTGTATCCGATCCTGTCCGCGCATTTGAACGTGGTGATGATCGCCGCGGGGAGGATCTGCATGAAGATGTACTCCGCACCGCTCTTCTGTAGTCTGAGCAGTTCTGTCGTCAAATCGAGCGTCTTCGGGGGGAACTCCTCGACCGCCACGATATCGATGCCATGTTTCTCGGCATATTCCCTGCTCGGCTTGTGTATCGAACGTCCATAGGCGTTGTTGTACGTCAGCAAACCGACTTTCGGAGGGCTCTTCCCCTTATGAGTCGCGCCGATATACTCCAGGATCGCGTAACAGTCCAACTGGTAGCTCCCGAAGGGAAGATACATATAATCGATTGGTTTTTCAAGAATTTCCCAACTAGTGGAGTAATTAATCGTTGGTATCTTGTAGCGCTGTATAATGGGTTTCGCCGCAAGGCCTTCGCCGGCACCCCAGGTGGCGATCATATCTACCTTATCGCTGACGGCAAACTTCCTGACCGCCGCGACGGCCTCAGGAACCTTGTACATGGTATCCACCAGTATCATCTCAATCTGTCTCCCGCCAATTCCCCCCTTGACCTCATTGACATAGCGGAAGTAGTCCCGCTGACCCTTTGCGTGAAACTGCCCCCAGGTCGATGCCGGTCCTGTCAGGTTGATCGCCGCCCCCACCTTGATCGTCTTTGCGTGCAGATCAGGAACCATTCCCAGAACAAGAAACATTCCTACGATAACACACCATACTTTCCGCATCTTGTGCCCCTCCTTTCAAAATAAAAGGGGCCGTGGAGTATCCACGGCCCCAAAAAACAAAAAAGCCGTGGGCAGTCACTCGGTCTGCCCACGGCTCATACATCACTGCATCAAGAGCTCACAGGGCAGACCCCGCCAAAAAACCCAAAAAAGCTAAGAAATCCAAACCCCTGTTTAAACATTATCCCTTCCTCTCTTCGTACATCTCTACCAAGTTTCGAACCTAGTACCCTTAAAAAGCCGAAAAGTCAAGGAAAAACTCAGTTCATAAACCTGAGAAATTCGGAGTCCGCATTGATGACCAGCTTTGTACCCTCCTTGAGGGCCTTCTTGTACGCCTCAAGACTCCTGATAAACTCATAGAAGTCCAAATCCTTCTGATAGGCATCGGCGTATATCCTCACCGCCTTGGCATCCCCCTCCCCTTTCAGGTGCTCCGAACTCTTATAGGCCTCCGCCAATATGATCGTCCGTTCCATATCGGCCTTCGCCGTTATCTTCTTGGACTCCTCCTCTCCCTCCGAACGGTACTGCTTCGCCTGCCGCTCCCTCTC
>JAFGSH010000092.1 GCA_016934695.1 Deltaproteobacteria bacterium | reverse complement strand
GAGGAGGTCTCTGTTCGTCGCGGCTATCAGCCTGACATCGACCTTGATGGTCTGCACCCCTCCCACCCGTTCGAATTCCCGGTCCTGGATCGTCCGGAGCAGCTTTGCCTGCATGTCCTTCGGCAGATCGCCGATCTCGTCGAGAAAGAGCGTCCCTTCACCGGCCTGTTCGAATCGGCCGATCTTCCGGTGGACGGCCCCGGTAAAGGCCCCCTTCTCGTATCCGAACAGCTCGCTCTCCATCAGGTTTTCGGGGATGGCCGCGCAGTTGATCTTGATGAAGGGATTCCCCTTCCGCGGGCTGTTCTCATGGATCGCCCGGGCGATGAGCTCCTTTCCCGTCCCCGTCTCTCCCGTGATCAGGATGGTCGTCGGGGTCGGCGCCACCGTTTTGATGATGTCGTATATCCCCAGCATCGGTTTGCTGGTCCCGATGAGGGCGTATTGATCGTCGTCTCCGGAAGCGAACACCACCTCATGGTCGCTCAGCGACTTTGTCTTCGTCGCCTTGCCGATCACGTTCTTCAGGTCTTCCTGGTCGAAGGGCTTGGTAATGTAATCGAAGGCGCCCTTCTTCACGGCCTCGACGGCGTTGGCGATGGTGCCGTGGGCGGTGATGATGATCACCGGGAGTGACGGGTATTTGTCGATCACCCGGTTCAGGAGGCCGATGCCGCCGAGGCGCGGCATCTTCAGATCGGTGACGACGACGGAGATATCATTCTTCTTGAGGAGATCGAGGGCCTCGAAACCGTCGGCGGCGGTCGCTACCTCGTACCCCTCCTTTCTCAGCATGGCGGACAGGACCAGCCGCATGCTCTTTTCGTCATCGACGACCAGGACGGTCTTCTTTTCCAATGGTTTCATGCTGTTCACGTGGATTTCACACCGCCGATCTTTCGATTCTCCACCGGTCTCTATCTATTACAGGCACGGGGCCCTGTCAAGCGCCCGGGGGTCTCTTTTATGGAAATGCCCCTTCAACGGAGACGCCGTTGGGATCACGATTCATCCACCGGTATCTGGATGCGGAAGATAGAGCCATGCCCCGGCGAGGAGGTGACAGTAATGGTCCCTCCATGGGCCTTGATGATCTGCTGGGAGATGGCGAGACCGATGCCGGTCCCCTTTTCCTTGGTGGTGTAAAAGGGTTTAAAGATACGTCTCATCGACTTCCTGTCGATTCCTTCCCCCGTATCTTCGACGACTATTTCGATACGGGGGCTGCTTTCCCTGTCGATCACCCCCGCCGACATCGTCAGTATCCCCCCCTGGGGCATCGCCTCCACGGCGTTCAGGACGATGTTCAGGATCGCCTGGACCATCTGTTCGCCGTCGACCCAGACCGGGGGCAGGTCCCCCGGGATGTTCTGTTTCACGACGATCTCTTCGGGGAGGTGCTGTGCCTTCATCAGGGTGATGATCCGTTCCAGGATGTCAGCAATACTCCGGGTATCGGGATCGATCGTGCCCGGTTTCGCATAGTTGAGAAAACGCGATACCACGTTGTTCAGCCGGTCTATCTCGCTCGTGATGACATCGAAGAGCACGTGGTTTTCCTTGGACTCGCTGTCGGATTTCAGGTACTGGGCGGCGGCCTTGATCGACCCGAGGGGGTTTCTGATCTCGTGCGCGAGGGTGCTTGCCATCTCCTCCAGGAGGAGGGCCTTCTCCCTCTCGACCTCTTCATCGATCGTATAGAGGGAGTCGAGGGTTCCCCTCCCTTCCGGGAAGAGGTGCATCCCCGCCTTCTTGAGGATCAGCTTTACGGGGTCGATGAAGATGACGATAATAAAGGACGTCATGAATATCAGGGTGAACGGGGGGGTCTCCTCCCTGCTGCCGAAGACGGCGAGGACAAGGTAGAATATGATGGTTGCGAACACGATCAGCAGGAAGACGATGACAGCCCGGACCATGATCTCGTACAGCTCGGGGAGGCGGGGATAGGTGATGATGGTCAGGATGAAGTAGATCAAGATCGCCAGGGCGATATCGGAGAGTGGAGGAACGCCGGGACGGTAGAGGTGAGCGATGTCCGTCAGGCTCAGGAGCGCCGTGACGGCGCATGCGACGGCCACATACGCGAGCCTTTTCCGTTCTATCCCGTCGGACACATGGCGTATCGTGTGGATGAGCATTCCGAGGCAATACACCAGAACGGCCCCCGCGTAGAGGTACAGAATACCTGCCGCGTACCGCCAGTAAAAGAGGAAGGGAACATAGACGGCGGCGATGAGTGCGCTTCCGAGACCCGCGTATAACGCCGGATGTTGAGAGGGCGTCCTGCGGTTGCCGAGGAGGATGTGACTGAAGGCGACCAGCAGGGGGGGGATCACCAGGAGGGCCAGTGCGTGGAAGGTCTTCCAGAAATCGTTGGGAAAGATCCCTCCGAAGAAAGCCCCCGTCTTTTCGAGAAAAATGCCGAGGCACAGAACGGCGAAGGTAAGGTGGAGTGGCCGCTTGGTCTTTTTTATGAATAGGGAGGCCGCAATCGTCAGGCTGATCGCCGCCAGGGCAAATGTCTCCATCAACGACCCTCCGCTGCAAGTACCTGTCCGGCATCGCCCCGGGGGTATAAACCGCCGGGGTGCAATCCCGTAGAAAAAATGCTATCATACACCCATCGGCATTACAAGTTCGGCGGAGGGTCCTTTTGTCGGGGAGGTCCTGCCTCGACTGAAATCGTGGGCCCGCGACGCGAAGATATCGTCCCGTTCAGCTGTGTAATCCGTTACTGACTGCGAAATATGTTACGCACCTCCGTGCTCCCTGCGCCTGCCGGCGGCGGGATGACGCTGGACTGTATTGTCAGGGTATTTCAAGGTGTTGCATCGAGGCGCGGCGGTCGGAGGGCACCATGGCATGCAATGTGCGTTGTGGTGAGGAGATAGGGTATGTCCGGAGAAAGGGTTTGAGGGTGGCTATGGGCGAACGAAATGTGGCGGTTGTTTTTCCGGGTCAGGGATCGCAGCGCCCCGGTATGGGAAAGGATTTCTACGACGCGATTCCGGTGAGCGGTGATGCGTATCGAGAGGCCTCGGACGCCCTGGGATGGGACGTCGCCGCCATGTGTTTCGAGGACGACGAGAGGCTGAACCTGACCGAGTATTCCCAGCCCTGCATACTGGCGACCGAGATTGCCATGTTTCGGGGGCTCCAGCTCCTGTACGGTTTCGCCCCCGGCTATTTCGGGGGACACAGCCTCGGCGAATATACCGCCCTGGTCGCCGCGGGGGTCCTGTCCTTTCCCGACGCCCTGAAGACTGTCCAGGCCCGGGGGCGCCTCATGCAGGAGGCGACGCCCGTGGGGATGGGGGCGATGGCGGCGGTTATCGCGGATGGTCTGGATGTGGAGAGGGTCCTGGAGGCGCTCGAAGGGCTGCCGGTCGATCTGGCGAATGACAATTCCGCCGATCAGGTCGTCATCAGCGGCGAGGCGAAGGCGGTTTCCGAAGCGGAAGAGAGGCTCAGGAAATCCGTCGGCGACAATCCCTCGTTCCGTTTCATTCCCCTGAACGTCAGCGCCCCCTTTCACAGCCGCTTTATGGAGACCATCGAGGGGAGGTTCAGGGAGGTGTTGCGCGGCATCGAGGGAAGGATGCAGCCAGCCGAGGCGAGACAGGTGACGGCAAACTTCACCGGCCTCTTCCATTCGGACAAGAGCGGCGAGATCATCGACAGGATGGTCTCCCAGCTCAGCCATACGGTGCAGTGGAGGAAGAACATGAACACCCTCGCGGCCGTGGCGGATTCCATCTTTGAGGTGGGCCCCGGCCGTCCTCTCAAAGGATTTTTCAAGACCGTGCATCTGGAATGCCAATCCATTACGACCTTTTCCGGTGCGCAGAGGGTATTTGAAAAGGCCGGTATACCTCAAAGGCACCTGTGACAGATACGCAGCAGTACAGTTTCACCCGGGAGAGGGAAGACGTCTCCGAGGCGGAGTTTCATCGAAGAGCGAGGGGCTTGCCCGACGAAGGCCCTGTAAATCTTTCAGGAGAATGGCCATACCATGGATTTCAACCTTACCGACGAGCAGAAGATGTATGTGGAAACGGTCCGGAGATTCGTCAAGAACGAGATAACACCCGGCGTGATGGAGCGGGAACGGGAGCATGCCTTCCCCTTCGATATCATCAGGAAGGCGTGGGAGATGGGGCTGATGAACCTCTCCATCCCTGAATCGGTGAAGGGATTCGAGGTGGATACCATCTCGTCGGCCCTGATCGTCAGGGAACTGTCCTATGGCGACACCGGCATCTCCACATCGGCGATGTGCAACGATCTGGCAAATTTCGTCATCTCGCGGCAGGGAACCGACGAACAGAAAGGGGCCTTTCTCACGCCCTTTGTCGAGGACCCCGTCATCTCGGCCTTCTGCCTGACCGAACCCGGCGCGGGCTCCGATAATTCCGCGATGACGACCTTCATGAGAAAGGGAGAAGACGGGAGGTACGTCCTCAACGGGGAAAAATGCTTCATCACCAATGCCTCGTATGCGTCGCAGTTTACCGTCTTCTGCAAGACGGGAGGTCCCGCCAGCCTGATGATGGCCTGCGTTGTTATCCCGCACAGCATCATATCCCAGGCGGATGTCGTCATCCAACCTTCGGGGGGGCGGGTAATCACCCTGCCGGGGGGCGGCAGGATCACGACGGGAAAGCCCGAGGACAAGCTCGGGCAGCGCCTCTCGAATACCGCGACGGTGACCTTCGAGGATGTCATCCTCGAGGATTATCAGATTATCGGGAACCGGAGACTCGGCTTCAAGTATGCCATTGACGTTCTCGATTACGCGCGGCCCATGGTGGCGGCGATCGGTGTCGGGCTTGCGAAGCGAGCCCTCGATATCACATTGGAATACACGAAGGAGCGCAAGCAGTTCGGGGAGAGGATCTGCGATATGCCCGTGGCGCGCGATACGCTGGTGGAGATGTGGAAGCGGGTCGAACTGGCGGATCTGGCACTGATGAAGGCGGCGGTCAAGGTCCAGGAGGGGGCCGATGACCGGGGGATGTACGCCTCTCTGGCGAAGAACGCCGCGGCCGAGGCGGCCCTTTTCTGCGCCACGGAGGGTCTGCACTTGCACGGCGGATACGGGTTCATGTCGGAGTACGAGATCTCGAAGCTGGCGCGTGACGCCCATATCATCGACATATACGAGGGGGTGAGGGAGGTGCAGGATATGATCATCGGACGGGAGCTCGTATAGGGATGCTGTATCTTCATGGGATAGGGCATTTTCACCCGGAGAATGTGATCACGAATCAGTTTCTTGAAGAGCTGGATATCGGGAGCAGCGAGGAGTGGATCCTGGAGCGGGTGGGCATCCGGACCCGCCGGACGGGCCTTCCCCTGGATTATATCAAGGAGACGAAGAATCAGGATCTGAGGGCCGCTGTGGAGGCCGCGCTGTATACAAACGCGCAGACCGGAGCACGTGCGGCGGAATTCGCACTGGAGAGGGCGGGGCTCAAGGCTGAGGATATCGGGATGGTAATATCCGGCGGTTCCGCATCCGACTATATAACCCCGGCGGAGGCGGCCACGGTAGCGGCTGAGATCGGAATCGAGGTCCCCTGTTTCGACCTGAATTCCGCCTGTTCCACCTTCGGGATGCAGATGAAATTCCTTTCGGATATGCGGCCGGAGACGCTTCCGCCCTACGTTCTGCTCGTCAACCCGGAAAACGTGACCAAGGTCATTGATTATTCCGATCGGCGGGCCGCCCCCCTTTTCGGGGACGGGACCAGCGCCGCTGTCGTCTCTGCTGTCGTCCCCTCAAAGATAATATGTGAGGCCTTCTTCTGCGATTCGAATCCCTCGTCGTGGGACAAGGTCCGCGTCCCCCGCGTGGGGCACTTCGATCAGGAGGGGAGCGCCGTCCAGGGATTCGCGATACGCAGGACGACGCAGCTGGTCAGGGAACTGCAGGAAATGTACCCCGTGGGTTCGGGGAGGTTCAAATTTATCGGGCACCAGGCGAACTTCGGAATGCTGAAGACCACGTGCGATCGGTGCGGGATATCCGAGGAGGATCACTGGCACAACATCGTGGAGTACGGCAACGCCGGATGCTCGGGAGCGCCCTGCACCCTGAGCCAGCACTGGGGCGATCTGCGTCCCGGGGACCATATCGCGCTGGCCCTCGTGGGCGGGGGGCTTACCTGGGTCCGGGCGATGCTGAGAATGGTGGAAGAGGCACGCTGAGCCGACAGTGAGGAATGATGAATTACGCTGAATTCATGAAAAAGGAAAGTTTCGGGCTGAAAGATCTGATCGCCTTCGCCTACGGACGGCTCGTGGACGACCCGCCCGAGTCCTTTGATTCCCGGCTTCCCGCGCCGCCGTTTCTGATGTTTGATCGGATCCTTTCAATTTCGGGGAACGGGCGAAAGGGGGCCATAGTTGCCGAGCAGGACATCAAACTGGACGCCTGGTACTTCCAGTGCCACATGCCGGGCGACCCGGTGCAGCCGGGGTGCCTGTGCGTTGACGCGATCTGGCAGCTTTTAGGTTTCTACTGCTGCTGGCGGGGCGGCCTGGGCGGCGGCAGGGCCCTGGGCTCCGAGGAGATCGTCTTCAACGGGCAGATACGCCCCTACAACAAAACGGTCCGGTATGCAATCGACGTGAAGCGGTATTCCAGTCTCAAGGATTCCGGATCGAGCATCGTCATTGGAGACGGTACGGTATGCGTTGATGACGAACAGATTATGACCATCAAAAATGCCCGCACGGGGATCTTCAAGGGGATCGTCTATCCGGATTATCCGAAGCGCTCACCCAATGCGCGCGGGGGGATTATCAAGAGGGAGATATGAACCGATCGGGCGGTACAGATGCAGGATCAAGGCCCGTGGCCATCGTCACGGGAGGGGGGACGGGGATCGGAGCGGCGTGCTGCGAGGCCCTCGCCGCTGAGGGATTCAGGGTCGGTATCCACTACCGGAAGAGCGAGGGGCCGGCGGAGGAGGTCCTCTCCCGGGTGACGGACGGATTCCTCCTGAGGACCGATCTCGCCGATCTGGATGATGTGGAGGCGATGGTCAAGAAGATCAAGGAGGAGGCGGGACGCGTTGATGTCCTGGTCAACAATGCCGGGATCTCCGTTAATAACGACATCAACTCGATGAAAATTGAAGAGTTCGACCTGCAGCGCTCGATGCTTCGCGGAACCTGGTATCTCACCAAGCGTATACTCCGCCTCTTCATGCTCCGGACGGGGGAGGGGAGGATCATCAATATATCCAGTGTGGTGGGGCAGACCGGCAACAGGTGGCAGATCCCGTACACGATGGAGAAGGCGGCCCTTGATGCCTTTACAAAATCCTTGGCCAAGGAGCTGGAGGGGCGCAATATCCTCGTCAATTCGGTGGCGCCGGGGTTCATCGATACGGCCATGACTTCGGAACTCTCCGATGAGGTGCGGGATGGTATCGCCCGGAATATCCCCCTGGGACGGATGGGCCGTCCCGAGGAGGTGGCCGATGTGGTGGCCTTTCTCGCCTCCAGGGGGACGTACATTACGGGGAGCGTGATCCATGTGAACGGGGGGCTCTATGGCGGCTGATCCTGAAACGATCCGTCAGGTCCTGGAGATGGTCCCCCAGATGCCCCCGTTTCGCTTTATTGATGACATCCTGGAGATGGACGGGGATCACATTGTCGGGGCATACCGGTTCCGGGAGGACGAGTACTTCTACCGGGGGCACTTCCCCGGACGGCCCGTCACCCCCGGGGTGATCCTGATCGAGACGATGGCGCAGACGGGGGTCGTCGCCTTCGGCAT
>JAFGSH010000091.1 GCA_016934695.1 Deltaproteobacteria bacterium | reverse complement strand
CTGCATGGTCTCCGAGACGCCCGGTCCCTGCGCTTCCCGGGCGAAGAAATAGACGAGGGGACCGACAATCAGACCGCCGATCATCGGGGGAAAGAGTTTCGCATACCACGGGAGTGTTGAAAGGTGATGGAGGAAATTAACCCCCCCCGTTCCGAAGAAGAGGGACTGAAAGAAATAAATCACCAGCCTGAAGACGACCGCTCCGTACCCTCCGATGGTCCCCACGATCATGGCCATGATCAACATGACGACATGTTCGTTCACGCGGAACGGGATATGGAAGGGTTGTCTGTTCATCGGATTTTTCCGGGGTCGTTTTTTACGGTTTGTTTGTTACTATCGCTGAAGCATCTTTTTTGCAAGAATAATTTCTACTTACATGCTTTTTCGCCGTTATGGAGAATCTTGTTTTGCCCTCTCCGCAGTGTTGTGTTAAACACATACGGTATTGGTAAAATCCGTTTCTCAGAAGCTGTAACCATTGTATGAAATATGAAGATTGCGTCGGCAGAATTCATAACGAGCGCTGTCAAGCCCTCTCAGTTTCCCGATCCACTCTTGCCCGAGGTGGCCTTTGTCGGGAGGTCGAACGTGGGAAAGTCCTCTCTTATCAATACCCTCGTGAACAGGAAGAATCTCGCCAAGACGAGTAACACCCCCGGACGCACCCAGCTCGTCAATTTTTTTGAGATCAACGGTGCGCTCTCGTTTGTCGATCTCCCCGGTTACGGGTATGCCAGGGTCCCTGCTTCCGTCAAAAAGGGGTGGCAAGTAATGGTGGAACAGTACCTCGAGGGGCGCGAGAGCCTGCGGCTTGTCATTCTGATCCTGGACATCCGCCGGGTCCCCTCGGAGCATGACGGCATGCTGATCGAGTGGCTCCGCAGCAGGCAGATCAACGTGGCGTTCGTTCTGACGAAGGCCGACAAGTTCTCCCGGAGCCGGATGATCGCGGCCCGCCGAAAGATCGGGGAGCACCTGGGGATCCCGCATGAAGAGCTTCTTCCCTTTTCGGCAAAGACACGTTCCGGTATGGGCGAGATCTGGCGGACGATCGAGACGGCCTGCTTTTCTGTTTCCTGACCATATTTTCCTTACTACACGGGATTAAAACCCTTTTACAGGACCCGGCCAATTTGCTCTGTAAAAGCTGTAATTATGTCTTGACATGGGGTTGAAATCCTGCTACCCAACCACCGTTTGATTATCGAATGACCAACGGTCATACCATGAAAACCCACGGGACCAGCCCTGGCAGGTCCTGACATCAAATCCGAGGTGCGAAAAGCGGTGGTAAAAGATAGCGAAAAAGTCGGCGCTGTGATGGTTGTTGGGTCCGGGATAGCCGGGATCCAGTCCTCTCTGGACCTGGCGAATTCAGGGATGAAGGTTTACCTTGTCGAGAATGATATCAGCATCGGCGGTATCATGGCCCAGCTGGACAAAACCTTCCCGACCAATGATTGCTCTGCATGCATCCTTTCCCCCAAGCTTGTCGAGGTGGGGAGACATCCGAACGTAGAAATCCTGACGAAGAGAACCGTGAAGGGAGTCGACGGTGAGCCCGGGCGTTTCGAAGTAAAACTCAGTAGCGCGCCCCGATTTGTCGATGTCGACAAGTGTACCGGCTGCGGCGACTGTGCCAAAGTCTGCCCGGTGACGGTGCCGAATGTCTTCAACGAGGGACTGGATGACCGGAAGGCCATCTACCGCAAGTTCCCCCAGGCTATCCCCAGTGCGTTCGCGATCGACAAGATCGGGACGGCCCCCTGTAAGGCGGCCTGCCCGACCCATATCAGTGTCCAGGGCTACGTGGCGCTCATCGCCGAAGGAAAGTACAAGGAAGCGCTGCAGTTGATCAAGCAGGAGAACCCGCTCCCCGCCGTCTGCGGGAGGGTCTGTAACCACCCCTGCGAGGCGGCCTGTAAGAGAGGTGAGGTGGATGATCCGGTATCCATCATGTACCTCAAGCGGTTTGTCGCCGACCTCGATCTGAACGACGAGACGAAATATGTCCCCGAAGTCAAAGAAAAGAAAGACAAGAAGGTCGCGATCATCGGTGCCGGCCCTGCCGGTCTGACGGCGGCGTACTACCTGGCAATCGAAGGATACCAGGTCACGATCTTCGAGGCGCTTCCCGTCCCGGGCGGGATGCTGACCGTCGGTATCCCCGAATATCGCCTCCCCAAGGCTGTCCTGAATGCCGAGATCAAGACCATTGAAGAACTCGGCGTCGAAATCAAATGCAACACAAAGGTAGGCACGGATATCACCATGGACGAACTCCAGAAGGAGTTCGATGCCACTTTCATCGGCGTGGGATCCCACGTGAGCAGTAAGCTGGGTGTCCCCGGTGAAGATGATGACCTCGAAGGGGTGGTCCACGGGATCGATTTCCTGCGAAGGGTTGCCCTCGGTGAAAAGGTCTTCCTGGGAGAACGTGTCGCGGTGGTCGGCGGCGGTAACGTCGCCATGGATGCCGTGAGGACGGCACTCAGGACCGGCTCCAAGGAGGCATTCGTCTTGTACCGAAGGACCCGTGCCGAGATGCCCGCGGCCGATGAGGAGATCGAAGAGGCCCTGCAGGAAGGGATCAAGATGGAATTCCTGGCCGCCCCGGTGAAGGTTCTGGGGAGCGGCGGGAAGGTGACCGGGATCGAGTGTATCCGGATGGAACTGGGAGAGCCCGACGCGAGCGGGAGGAGACGCCCGGTACCGATTAAGGGTTCGGAGTTTACCATCGAGGCCGACGCTATCATCCCGGCCATCGGTCAGACCAGCGACCTCTCCTTCGTTAACGAAGACAGCGGCATCGCCATCAACAAGTGGAACACCTTCGATGTGGACGCGGTGACTTTCGCCACGAACGTGGAAGGGGTCTTTGCCGGTGGTGACGACGTGACCGGTCCGGCGACGGTAGTCGAGGCGATCAATGCCGGTAAGGAAGCGGCCAAGTCGATCGACCGGTACCTCCGTGGTGAGGATATCAAACTGGGACGCGCGAGAGACTGGAAACAGGGTATCGCCGACCAGGCGGACAACAGCTCCGTGAAGAAAGAACCCCGCCCCTCCATGCCGGAACTCGAACCGGCGACGCGGCGGACCAACTTTGAAGAAGTCGTCAAGGGGTACAGCGAGGAAGATGTCATCAGAGAGGCAAAGCGGTGCCTCAGTTGCGGTGTCTGTTCCGAATGCTACCAGTGCGTCGAGGCCTGTGTGGCCGGCGCGATCGATCACGAGATGGTCGAGCGGGAAGAGACCGTCGAGGTGGGGGCGATCATCGCCGCCCCGGGGACGGAACTCTTCAACGCCTCCCTCAGAGGGGAATACGGCTTCGGCATCTACGACAACGTCGTCACCAGCATCCAGTTCGAGCGGATCCTCTCCGCCTCGGGTCCCTACTTCGGTCACGTCCAGCGTATCTCCGACGGCAAGGAACCCAAGAAGGTGGCCTTCATCCAGTGCGTGGGATCACGGGATTCGAACTGCGGCAACAGCTGGTGCTCGTCCGTCTGCTGTATGTACGCCACGAAAGAGGCCATCATCGGCAAGGAACACGCCAAGGGTCTGGAGCCGACTATCTTCTATATCGACATCCGCGCCTACGGGAAGGACTTCGACCGGTTCGTGAACCGGGCGCAGAATGAATACGGTATCCGGTACATCCGGTCCATGCCGTCCTCGGTAAAGGAACTGCAGCAATCCAAGAACCTGCTCCTCACTTACGTCCGGGAAGACGGGACGCTGGTAGAGGAAGAGTTTGACATGGTCGTCCTCTCCGTGGGTCTGGCTCCGCCGAAGGAGGCGCGGGAGCTGGCCGAAAGCCTGGGGGTGGAACTGGAAGAACACGGGTTCTGCAAGACCTCCCTGGAAAATCCCGTCCAGACGTCACGGGACGGTATCTTCGTCTGCGGCGTTTTCGGCGGTCCCAAGGATATCCCAGAGACGGTCATGGAGGCGTCGGGTGCCGCGGCCTGTGCCGAAGGGCTCCTCGCCGCGCAGCGCGGATCGCTGACCATTGCGGAAGAACTTCCCGAAGAGATGGATATGCGGGGGACCGGTCCCCGGATCGGCGCCTTTATCTGCCACTGCGGTATCAATATCGGGGGCGTGGT
>JAFGSH010000011.1 GCA_016934695.1 Deltaproteobacteria bacterium | reverse complement strand
TTGACCACCACGATAAAATCCCCGGTATCGACATGGGGCGTATAGACAGGTTTGTGTTTCCCCCTCAGGCGCCGCGCGATCTCGACGGCGAGCCGCCCCAGCACCTTCCCGTCCGCGTCGATCAGGTACCAGTCCCGTGCGACATCCTCTTTCTTGGCATTGTACGTCTTCATAAAGCATTCACCTGTCAACCAGAAAATTAAAGAGGGCGAGAATATGTAATTACGCTACATTTGTCAAGAGAAAATCCAAAATACTTTGCGAGCTGCCGTTACGGCACCTCACCCGATACTCTCCCCACCTTCCCAAGACCATAGAGGGAGAAGATCACCATAAAGCTCTTGTCGTCCGGTGCGTGCGTGTAGCTGATCTCCACGTCCCAGCACTGCTTATGATAATTGAGCCCGTACGTGGTTTCGAGGGTCTTCCTTTCGAGTTCGTTTTTCCGCAGGACATACATCAGATTAAGGGTATTGGTGGTCTTCACCTCGAACGAGAGATTGATTTCCTCCACGGAATTCTGGGTATACCGATATTCCAGATTCAGGGCATCCTTGCGCTGATCCCAGAATTTGAGTATTCCGTTCATCTTTTCCCACTCCCCCGCGTTGACGTTGAACTTCGCATCGGTGTCGATGGCGAGGTACGGGGAGGGGCTGATGTTCAGTTCGGCGGTGACATCGCCGAACGGTCTCCTGTCAGTCTGTGAAGAGCCGGTGGTGTTCCTCCTCGCCTCCTTGATATCGTACTCCTGGCTCAACTTCAGCATCAGAAATTCCCGGTAGGAGACGCCGCCCTCTCCATGCTTCATCCGGGCAGTCAGGGTGTTGATGAGCGAGTAGGTTATCTTGTTTGTCTCCGCCACCTCGTCGAGAAAGTCCGGCCGGTCACTCTGGTACACATAGGGGATATACGAGTACTCTACCTCCGGAGTGATCCCGTGCCGGATCTTGTCTATGGTTTTCCACCCCACGTGAAATACCCGGTCTATCTCGCTGGAGAGGGTCGTCCCCGCGGTGTACAGCTGACGGCTGCCGTCCCTGCCGTCCGCCCCCGCGGTGGAACCGGTGTACGAACTGTCCCACGTCGTCTCCCGCAGCCCCAGAAAGGGGGTAACCTCCAGGTAATCACCGAAATTCAGGGGTAACGAGAAGACCGGGTAGATATCCAGGACGTCCCCCCGGTACCCCGTGGTCCGGTAATAGTGGCCGTATGACGACGTCAGTTCAAAATCGAAGGGGGAGCTGAAGATGGGCTGTTTGAGGCCGGTAAAGGTAACCTCGGGGTATTTCTGCAGTGTCTCGTCATTGGAGTAGCTCTGGAAATTATCGGTGTACTCCACGAGGGCGGTGGCATTGAACATATTCCAGTCCTTGGCAAGGCGGGCTGCCGAGGTCAGATAGGTCAGTGACTTGTCGCCCCTGAAAAAGACGGTGCTGAATTGAGGATCGTCATCCTCCCGGTAGTGCTCTATACGGTAATGCTTCAGATAGTAGTTGTGCGAATCAAAATCCCGGAAATACCACTTGTCCGACACCCGCCTGATATCCGTCTTCAGGTACAGGCCTGAATCGAATGTCGTCTCGTGATCCAGAAAATACGACCACCGGTTGTGGTTGTCTCTCCAGTCCCTCTGCAGAAAAACGTTTTCTTCGGTACCCGATCCCCTCATGCGATCACTGAGGTAATCGCCGTACATCGTACCGCGCGAATTCTCACCGATAAGGTACCGAAACTCCACCCCCTCCTGGAATCCCCTTTTGTCCATATACCGCTGATAAAAGGTCGCATCGGCGGTCTCCGAGATGGCCCAGTAGAAAGGGATCTCGACATCCAGCCCCAGCTTGTCACTCGAATAGGCGATGCGGGGTAAAAGCAGCCCCGTCTGCCGGGTGGTCTTGGCGGGAAATATCATATAGGGGAGATAGAGAACGGGGAATCCCTTCACCTGAAAGGTCCCGTTCCTGACGGTCCCATATCCGTCAATGGTAACCTCAACCTCGTCCCCGGTAAACATCCAGTCGGGATTCTCGCCGTCGCAGGTCGTCGCCTTTCCCTTCTTCAGGTAATAGGTGGCGTCTCCCCTCTTCTCGAGGATCTCCCCCTGCAGGTAGAGATGGTTCTTGTCAAAGAACAGCTTACCGTCGGATACCACGCCCGTCTCGCTGCCGATATTGAACCGTGCCTTCTCCCCTTCGAGGAGATCTTCCCCGCTCTTTATGAAGACGTGCCCTTCGGCCGTCGCCTCGTCCTTCCGCTGGTCCCATGTGACATGATCGGCCTTGAGAAACCCGCCCTCGAAGGAAATGACGACATTGCCGTGTGCCTGATACGTCTTGGAATCACTGTCGTAGGCAAGGCTCTCTGCCTCTATGTCCACCCGTTTCGGCGCGTCCGGCAGGGAAGAGAGGGCAGGACCCCCGCATAAAAGCAGAGATGATACCATGAAAAACAGCAACAATCTTTTTTTCACGAGGCGATCTCCAGGCGGAATTTTCAATATACAGAGGGAACAGGTTGTATCCATTATCATAGAAGTATCTTTTTCGGAAGACCAAAAATAAACGGGCATCACGAAAGGAATACACGAGGGCGCCTCGCGTCCATGCCGTCCGCGGGTCAACCTTCCGCGACCGTTACCGGGGCGCAACGTCCGCATCCTCCGGGCAACCCGGAACAGGCTCTTGGCTCTTCGCAATCGAAAAGAGGTATTGACAGTGGCTTGAATTTAAACTAAAAAAGTCCACTACAGCGACCGGCTGAGGACCCGGACCGGGTTCTTCAACCGTCCTGAAAACGCACCGGGGAGAATACATGTGGAAGCAGCTCTGGCGGTAACATCGGCGGATATCGGAAGACATTTTCACGGAAACGTCCTGGACATGATCCTGGATTCGGGGCCCATGGTTCAATTCGTGCTCCTCCTGCTCCTCTTCTTTTCAGTGGTCTCGTGGGCCATCATCCTGACGAAATACAGGCTGATTAAGAAATCCAAGAAAGAAAACGACATGTTTCTCGACAGATACATGAAGATCAATAAATTGTCGGAGGTCTTCCCCGAATCGAAGAAGTTCAAATATTCCCAGATCGCCAAGGTCTTCAGGGCGGGGTATACCGAACTGGTCAAGACCGCCGGGACCAGGAAAGAAGCCGACCCGGAGACGGAACCCGAGGCCTCATGGTCGCTTGAGATGAAGGGACTGGACAACATCGAGCGGGCATTGAACAGGGCGTGCGATTCGGAGACCACAAAATTGGAAAGTTCGCTGGGGTTCCTTGCCACAACGGGGAGCGCGTGCCCCTTCATAGGACTCTTCGGGACCGTGTGGGGCATCATGAACGCGTTCAAGGGGATCGGCGTCAAGGGGGCCGCCTCGCTGGCGGTGGTCGCACCGGGGATATCCGAGGCACTGATAGCCACCGCCGCCGGTCTTGCGGCCGCCATCCCCGCAGTCATCTTCTACAACTATTACAGCAACAGGATACGAACCATGACGGTGGAGGCAGACAGCTTCTCCTCTGAATTTCTCAACATAGTGGAACGGTATTACACCAAGAGCACGCGCAAATGAGACATACACGGAACCGAAGGAATGCCGCGACGCGGCCCATATCGGATATCAACGTCACGCCCCTTGTCGACGTGGTGCTGGTTCTGTTGATCATCTTCATGGTCACCGCCCCCATGCTGCAGATGGGGATCGATGTCAACCTTCCCCGGGTAAAGGCCAAGACGGTGGATGTCAGCGAGGAAAAGCTCATATTGACGATAAACAGCAACGAAGAGATCTTCATCAACAAATACCAGACATCCATGGCGGACCTGAAGACCAAGCTGGAGGCCATCTTCGCCTCGCGGATAGACCGGGAGATATTCATGCGCGCGGACGAGAAGATCCCTTACGGGTTCGTGGTTCGCGTCATGTCCGAGGTGCGGAAGGCCGGTGTCGATAAATTGGGGATGATCACGGAATCTCCCACGAAGGAGTAGAGATGACGTTTGTAATGGAGGGACTGGAGAAGAACCATGATACCGGCGCGGGCCTGAACAACATGGTCGTGCTCTCCTTTCTCCTCCATGCCCTCATCCTTTCGATCATATTCTTTTCCCCGTCTCTGCCGGACCCCAAATGGACTTTCGGGCCGACATACATGGTGGACCTGGTAAGCCCCCCCTCAAGTTCCGTCGAGGTGAGATCCTCCGAGGAGATTTCGAGGGAAGTGGTGGGCATGAACCGCAAGAATCACTCGATGGTGATGAAAAAAGAGGTCGGAGAGGATCTGCGTATCCCGGCCCGGGAAGCAAAACCCCTGAAAAAAGAGCCGGAGGCCGTTGATACAGCGATAAAGGGCATCAAGAAACGGGTTGCCGCCTCTACCCCCGGCGATGCCTCTACCACCGCACCACCTGCCGCCGCCACGAGCGGCTCCCGGCCGGTCGCGTCTCCTTCTCACTCGGAACTGAATATTCAGATGAGGGTGTATTACTCCGTCGTCTGGTCCATGATAAAGGAAAAATGGGCCCTCCCCGAAGGTATCCTGAACAATTCCGACCTCGAGGCCGTCATAGAGGTGAAAATCTTGAAAAACGGCAGCGTTGCAAGCCTGACCTTTGAAAAACAATCAGGCAACCGGTATTTCGATGAATCCGCCCTGAAGGCGATCAAGAAGGTGGAAAAGTTTCCCCCTCTCCCCGAGTGGCTGAACAAGAAGTATATCGACCTGGGAATACGGTTCCGTTCATCGGAACTATAGGGGCCAGCAAAAGAACTTTGAGAGGGTTCATGCCCGTTCCGGCGCAGGAAGCGCGGTGATCACGGCAAGGGCTTCCCGGGAGAATGCCGAAGGGGCGTCCCGCACCGACTGTTGCGGCGAAACACCGTCCCGGCCGTGCAAGCGGCGGCACGATCAAACTGTACGAGCAGGAGTACGACAATCATTCCCTTTTGGTCGGGAACACACGGTTTCCGTAAGACCCGCCCTGATTGTAAGCCCGGAGAAATCCCGGAGAGACTCCGCCGGTTGGTATCGCAGGAGATATGATGCGCAGGACAATACGCTTTCTGCTTTTCTCGTTGCTTGTCTGCTGGTGCAGTTCCACAGCCTACGGCAAGGTGTACATAGACATAAACTCTCCAGCATTCCAGAAATTTCCGGTGGCAATACCCGAGTTCAAGGACCTGGGGCACATAGAACCGGAAGAGGACCTGTCCGCCTGGTTTGCGGATCAACTGTCCGAGACCCTGAAGCTTACCGGATTTTTCAAGATAATCAGTCAAGATGCCTTCCTCGAGGATCCGGACAGCACCGGGATAACCCTCGAAGAGATAGATTTTTCCAACTGGTCGAGCATCGGCTCTGATTTCCTGGTAAAGGGCGGATTCAATTACGACGGCAAGAATCTCGCCGTGGAGTTCCGCCTGTTTGACGCCATCGAGGGGAGATTCATTACCGGTAAAAAATACTGGGGGGCCCCGGAAGAGAAAGGAATCATGGTTATCAAGTTCACGGACGAGATACTCCTCGCCCTGACCGGAAGGAGCGGCGTCTTCGACACGAGGATAGCCTTCGTCGGAAAAGAGGGGGATACTTCCGAGATATATATGATGAACTTCGACGGGTCCGATCCCGTCAAGATCACTTCCTACAAGTCCCTTACCCTTTTCCCCCAGTGGTCGCCGGACGGATCAAAGATAGCCTTCACCTCGTACAAGGACGGTAATCCCGATTGCTACATCACAGACATAGCCAGCGGAAAGACACGGAAGATATCCTCTTTCCCGGGGTTGAATCTGCCCGCCTCCTGGTCTCTCGACGGCACAAAGCTCCTCATGGTCCTCAGCAAGGACGGAAATGAGGAGATCTATATCAAACACCTCGACAGCGGAAAGCTCCAACGCCTGACGAATGATCGCGCCATCGATGTCTCTCCGATGTGGTCGACCGACGGAAAGAAGATAGCCTTCGTATCGAGCCGCTCCGGTTCGCCCCAGATCTTCGTAATGGATTCGGAGGGGAAGAACACACGGAGACTGACCTTCAACGGTTCATACAACACGTCACCCTGCTGGTCCCCGGATGGCACCAGGATAGCGTATGAGGGATCGTCAAACGGCTGTTTCCAAGTATTTTCGATCGGAGAGGACGGAAGCAATCTGATGCAACTGACCTTTGAGGCGGGAGGGGGGGAATCCCCCTTCTGGTCACCGGACGGGCGGTATCTGGCTTTCTCTTCGAAGCGAAGCGGCCGTGAACGGATATGCGTGATCAACGCTAATGGGCTGAATCTACGGGTATTACCCGACATCAACGGGGTGAAATCATTCAATAGTCCCTCGTGGTCCCGACATCTAAATTTATATTGAATTTACAACTGTTTTGTGTTTTAAGAAAGGAGTCTTTTATCTTGTACCCACTGGGAGTGCTCTTTGGGGAGTGGATTCTTGAACCACGGTGCCCGTATCTCCGGCAACCAAGAGTCCCTTGGGTGGATAGACACTAATCTTTTGGAGGAGGAGATATGAAAAGAAATTCTATTATTGCAAGCTTTCTGGTACTTATATGCAGTCTTTCATTGTTGTTCGTCTCAGGGTGCGCCTCGGATCAGGCGGTCAAGGCTCAGACTATCAAGAGCGATGCCAGCATGAACGACATCCTGGCGGAGGAGACTGCCAAGTCCAGGGCCGAGATCGCCGCCATGAAAGAGGCTGCCGCCAAGAAGGCAGCTGAGGAAAAAGCGGCGGCAGAGAGGATCAAGAGCGATGCCAGCATGAACGACATCCTGGCGGAGGAGACCGCCAAGTCCAGGGCCGAGATCGCCGCCATGAAAGAGGCTGCCGCCAAGAAGGCAGCTGAGGAAAAAGCAGCAAAGGAGAAAACCACAAAGTAAAGGAGGGGTCAAATGAAGAGAAATTCGATTATCGTAGGATTGCTGGTGCTCGTATTTGGTTTTTCGCTGGTCTTCGTCTCAGGATGCGCCACGGACCAGGCGGTCAAGACTGAGACCATCAAGAGCGATGCCAGCATGAACGACATCCTGGCGGAGGAGACCGCCAAGTCCAGGGCCGAATTCGCCGCCATGAAGAAGGCAGCCGAAGCCAAGAAGGCGGCCGAACAGGAAAAACTGCTGGCTGAAGCCGCCGCGTTCGCGGATATACATTTCGCCTTCGACCGCTACGATCTCAAGCCCGAGGCCAGGAATATAGTGGGAGGTCTCGCTGATTGGCTGTCGAAACAGGGAGGCTGGGTGGTCACCATCGAAGGGCACTGCGACGAAAGGGGCACCAACGAATATAACCTGGCCCTCGGGGAGAGGCGCGCCGAAGCCGCAAAGGCCTACCTCATGAGCCTGGGCATCGCCGGAGAGAGAATCACCACCATCAGCTATGGTGAAGAACGGCCGCTGGACCCCGCAAGCAACGAAGAGGCCTGGGCAAAGAACAGGAGAGATCATTTTATCGTAGTCCCCAAGAAGTAGTGCTGGTACGGGGGTTTTCTCTTGAAAAATCTTGTGATCCTTTTCTTGGCCGCGGCATTCATATGCTTGGGATGCGCAACGCAAGAAGAGTTCCAGCGGGCTGTGGTGCGTCTTGAAGCAAAGACCACAGCCCTCCAGAAACTCGTCGAGGAAAACGCTGAATCCATACGCTCCAGCAGGAAGATTCAGGCGGATATCGGCGCGGACCTGGTAGCGTTGAGAGACGATGTGCAGAAATTGCGGGGTGCCACCGAACGGCTGGAGGTGGAGGTATCCTCCCTCGGCGCAAAGACCGACGATCCGCGCAGCAGTCTGAATGAAATTGCCAACAGAATAACCTATCTCGAACATTATATGGGGATAGGGAAGATAGAAGAAGAGGAAGAGGTCAAGGAAGAGGGCTCCCCCGAAAAGGGAGAGCCCTCCGGCAGGGAAGAGGCGTACGCCAAGGCTTACGGTATCTTCAAAAGCGGACGGTACGATGCCGCGAAGGAGGAGTTTAGAAAATTCTTGAAGGCCTTTCCCGACTCGGAATACTCGGATAATGCCCAGTTCTGGATCGGAGAATGTGAGTACTTCCAGGGAAGATACGAAGAGGCGATCATAGAATACGAAGCGGTTATCCAGAACTATCCCAAGGGGAACAAGGTTCCCAACGCCCTCCTGAAACAGGCGCTCTCCTTCCTGAAGCTGGGCGATACATCCAGTGCCAAGCTGCTCCTGCAGGGGGTCATTAAGGACTACCCGAACACGACGCCCGCGAGCGTGGCCAGGAAAAAACTGGTTGATATCAAGTAAGTGCTGTTCCGGGCGGCTGCCATGTGCGCCGCTCTGAACAGGCGCGTCTTCAGCAAATCCTCACGGATAACATCGTTCCATCGGTACCGGCATGATGCCGGACGGTATCGGAAGATCGAAGGTTGCCGCATCCCCGGTGGATGCAACATCCAGATCGAGATACCGGATGTCCACCCTCACCCCTTCGGGGCCGTGCGTCTCTATCCGGATCCTTCGCGGGAAGGATGTCCCGCTCACCGCCACACGATCCTCGAACGCGGCACTCCAGAGGGGGCTGTTCCCCTCACCGTCTTCGATCCTCGCCACGGTATAGTCACCGGGATCTACCCACAGCGACCGCCTCCCCTCCCCGGATTCGATATCGATGCGGTACAGTTCCCCCTCTGCATGCCCCGACAGGCGCTCCGCCGCCAAGCGCGGAGGAACCCCGACAAGAAGGGGCACCACATCGGCGGGGGCAAGCGGCACCCTGAAAAACAGGGAGAGATTCTTCCGTGTCGCCGCTCCCACATAAAACTTTCCTTCTCCCGGGAAGAACACCTTGAGGTTTTCCTCGTTCGCGGAGAGGAAAAAATCCGTTGGACCGAAGAGGGGTATCGCCTCGACGCGGAGACTGGAAGGCATGCGCAGTACAAGCGCCATTTTCCTGGAGTACTCTCCCTCGGGAGAGATGAAGGAGATCCGCGCCGTGGCCCGCATGACATCTCCGCTGTCCGGTATGGCTATCCTCTGAAGGATATCGGCAGGATGTGCCGCAGGCCTCGCAACACCCTCCGGGAGCTTCCCGGAGACGCACCCGGATACGGCAAGGAACGCAATACATGCGGCTATGATCTCTTTTCTACTCACCGGGTGTTATGTTCCGTATCTTTTCCTTCAGGCTGTTGTCATCCGGATTGCGGTGCAGAGCCCGTTTGTAGACTTCGAGGGCCTTCTCCCTCTGACCGTTCTTTTGATAGGCATCGCCGAGATGGCCCGCAATGGTCGGATCTTCGGGGAGGAGATCCAACGCTCTCTCCAGGTAACGGATCGCCTCCGCCGTCCGGTTCTGCCGGAAGTAGACCCAGCCGAGGCTATCCATGATATAGCCGTTATCCGGCTTCAGCTGAAGGGCCTTTTTGACCAGTTTTTCCGCCTCATCGAGCCGTATATTCCTCTCCGCATAACTGTAGCCGATGAAATTGAGCGCGTCGGCATTGTCCGGGTCAATCTTGAGCACCGTCTCCATCTCCTCCATGCTCTCCTGATGCCTGTTCCCCTTTTCGTATACCATCCCCAACCGGTAATGGAGATCCACGTCCTGCGGCGAGAGGGAAAGGGCCCTCTTTAAAATCCCCTCCGCGTCGTCGAGTTTCTTCTCTTCCTCGTAGAGGGAGGCGAGGAAGCGATAGAATTCGAGGTCTTTACTCCCCCGTTCTATCTCACCCCTGATGAGCTCGATCGCCTCGTCGGCACGGCCGTCCCTGTTCAGAATAAATCCCATCCTGACACGGGCGGGCACGTACAGGTCCGCTTTTTCAGGTATGGATCCGAGCTCCTTGAGCGCGTCCGCGTACTGACCCTTCTTTTCGTACGCGGAAGCGAGAAAGTACACGGCCCTGTCGTGATCAGGGCGTACCTGCAGCACCTCGAGGAATTGGGCGATGGCCCTGTCGTACTCTCTGCCGCCCAGGAAATAGGCGAGCCCCAAGGAGAATCTCGCCTCGGTGAGAGAGCGGTCCCACTTCAGTATCTCCTCGAACTGTTCGGAAGCCATGTCATACTTCCTCGACTTTATCAGGGTATTCCCCAGTTCGAACCGGACCTGCACATCGGCAGGATTGGACCGGAGAAAATCCCCGTAAAGGCCGACGGCCTCGTCCTGCCTGCCCTGGGACCGGTACAGCATTCCCAGGTCCATCAGCGCGGGCCTGAACGCCGGGTTGATATCCAAGGCCTTCTTGAGCCATATCTCGGCTTCACCGAACCGCTCCGTCGCAGCGTACGTCTTGGCAAGGTAATAGCTCCCCATCAGATTGGAAGGGTCGATCTCCAGGAGCCTGTCCAGGGCGCTCACCGCTTTGTCATACTCCCGGTTCTCGCGGTAGAAAAGGTTGAGGAAGAGGTAGGCCTCCCGTCTGTCGGGGTCTATGTCGATAACCGTTTGATACTCGCTGATGGCATCGGCGTACCTCTTACGGTTGCCGTACAGACCGCCGAGGAGGAGATGAGCATCGACATACGCTGGGTCATGGGCTACAGACTCTTCCAATAATGCGACCGCCCTGTCCGTCTCGTTCCTCTTGATGCAGAGGGCGGCGAGCTCGGTCATGAGATAGGGGGATGCGGGATCAAGCCGCAGGGCGTTCTCATACGCGTCAACGGCCTCGTCGATCTTTCCCTCGATCGCCAGGAGCACCCCTCGCGAGTAGTGATAGTACCCCTCAGACAGGGGGCCTTCTTCCCTCGTCTGCTCCTCATACGGCATCAAGGCACATGCCGCGGTTATAATGAAGGGGACCAGCAGAAGGAATAGTTTCGCCGTTTGTGTGCTCTTCATGTTGTTCCTGTCAGGTTTCCGCTTCCTATCCGGAGAAGAGGACATCCGTATTGATTCCTATTGATCGCAGGGGAACCGATCTCCTTCTCGATTTCTGTATTGCGGAAGACCGCGGGTGCCCCGCTTTCATTCGATCAGGTCGGACAGGGGCACAATTCGGATACGATGTTCCCGTAAGAGGGGCATCGCCTCGCCGATTGCCCGCACGGTACTCTCATAAGGGTGTCCGATAATGATCATGGTGCTCCATGTGGTTTTCCTGTCAACAATGCGGTTCAATATGTCGAGGGCCTCCTCGAAATCACAGTCATTATCAAGGAAGATATCCCTTCCGGCGCGCGGCAGGCCTATCCGCGCCGCCACCTGCAATCCCTTTGAATTTCTCGTCGTCAGGCTATCGAGGAAGAAAAGGCCTCTCCTCTTGAGTTCCCGGAGGGTCACCGTCACCTTTTCCTCATCTTCCATGAACCCCGATCCCATATGATTATTGACTCCTGATATGTGGGGAACACTCAGGATATCTTTCTCCAGTTGATCAACGATCTCGTCACCATTCATCCGCAGCAGAAGCGCCCCGTCCCCCGGACATCTCTCGGGATAGTCGTGCGGTTCCATGGGAAGGTGGAGCAGCACCTCCCTCCCGGCCCTGTGAGCCTCATCGGCAACCGTCGCCGAGTGCGGAAGGAATGGAAGAATAGAAATCGTTACGGGGATATCCAGTGCGAGGATCTCATACAGGATTGACACATCATATCCCATATCGTCGATGACGAAGGCCACCCTGTTTGCCGCCCCGGCCTCCTTGCGCCCGACTCCCGGCCGCCCCGTTCTTTCATGACGCTCCGGCCCCGGGATCGTCTCCCTCCACACTGACTGATCGTTTTCACGTGCGCGAGGCGCTTCAGCGGTCTCTTTCCCTCCCCGCTGGTGCAGCACGTACCCCGCAAAAAACACAAGCCCGGCGACGGCGATAGCGCAGATGCATATCCAGCCGGCCAGAGACCTTCCTCTTGCATGAAGCGGTGCCGGTTTCTTTGAATGTGTCCCTTTCTTCTTCACCCTGATACTGTCGCCCGGGTGTCCGATACGGCGCAGCGTATCATCGGACCGTCCGTGACCTTACATTTTTTTGAAGACATTCCAACTTTTCAGCAGATCTACCGCGCTCTTCAGCTGATTGTCCTTCCTCAGGTCGGTCCACTCCTGACCGGCCTTTTCGTCTGCCGTTTCCTCCTTTTCACCCTCTATATGCCCCTCCAGATCTTTTTCCCTGATCTGCTTGGGCCTGCCCTCGGCATTGGCAGCCGGCTCCACATATTCAACCACGATATCGGGGGCGATCCCCGTGGCCTGGATCGATTTCCCGTCAGGCGTGTAGTACTTCGCGATGGTCAGTTTGAGAGCCGAACCATCCTCCAGGGGAACGATGGTCTGCACCGACCCCTTGCCGAAGGTCCGGGTACCCAGCAGTATCGCCCGCTTATTGTCGCGCAGGGCGCCCGATACGATCTCCGCGGCGCTGGCGGTTCCCCCGTTGATCAAGACAACGATGGGACACTCGGGTTCATTCCCGTCATCCTTCGCCTCTGCTATCCTCTCGCTGCTCTTTGTTCTCCCCTTGGAAGATACGATGATCCCCGATTTGAGAAAGGCGTCCGACACCTCCACCGACTGCCCCAACAGCCCCCCCGGATTATTCCTCAAATCCAGGACGAGTCCCTTGAGAGAGGGAGGGGGAGAACCGATCTCCATGAGGGCTGTACCAAGTTCGTCCGCGGTCGTCTCCTGAAAGTTCGAGATTCTGATATAACCGATATTCCCGTAATATATTCTGTGTTTGACACTTTTTACCTCAATGACATCCCGTACGATCTCAAACTCTATCGGATTTTTTTCCCCCGTACGGGTAACGGTTATGGCCACCTTGGTACCCTTCTCACCCCGGAGCCGGTGCACCGCATCCATGATGGTAAAATCCTTTGTTGTCTCACCATCTATCGTGATGATCTTGTCACCCGCCTTGACACCGGCAACGAACGCCGGTTTGTCCTCTATGGGAGCCACAACGGTAATGATGTCATCCTGCATGGTTATGACGATACCCAATCCGCTGAAGGTCCCCTTCGTGTCCGCCTGCAGATCATTGTACTGTTGGACCGTCATAAAGGCGCTGTGCGGGTCCAGCGACTTCATCATCCCGTTGATGGCCCCCTGGATAACCATCTTGGGGTCGACCTCCTCCACATAGTTTTTTTCCACTATATTGAGCACTTCGTTAAACAACTTCAGATTCTTGTAAATCTCGTTGTCCGCTGCGCGAGCGGCATGGTCCCACGTCATTGATACGGTCATCAGGGCGAGGACCAAAAATACCGACAGGCACAGATTTTTCTTTTGTTTGAATTGTATCTTCATCTACCCCTCCAATGTAGTGTCGGCAAAGCATCCTTCATAGGAGTACCTACACCTTCTATCAACAGTTTTCCATAAGTTTTTCCGGTCATACGGCACGGGTCCCCGAGGATACCGCGGGGAACAAAGGCCCCTCAGATCATCAGACTTTGCGCCCCTTCCGCCTCTGCAGGCACTATTTCAATATGCCGGATGATCTCTCCCGTACGGCATTCCACAACCGCTTTCACGGCGGGTTTCGCACGGCTGTAAAGGGCGCATATGCCGGCCGCGCGGTGCAGATCCTCCTCATCACACCCGTACGGCACCAGCACGGTGGGACCGGGGAGATCCCTCATCCTGAGGACCACGTCATGGTCCTCCAACAGGCCTCTGATGATCTCGTTCTCCCTCTGTTTTCGACCAACGATTATCTTCGTCTCGCCGTTCAGGCGCAGGTGCCTCCCCACCTTGAGGAGTTCCAGATCTCTGATCGCCATATTCTTGTCGTGCGCAAAGAGGTCCCTGAGCCTCTTTGAAAATACCGGGTCCGTCAGGAGGCACCCGCCGGCCGGGGTGGTATACCCCGTTATCCGGTACCGGTCGGCCATCTCCATCTGGCGTTTTCTTCCCCTCCCCTGGATGTCCAGGAGCCGGGACCGGTCAACTTTCCCCTCCGTCTCCAGCGCGGTTTCCGGCAGGAGTCGTGCGCTCAGCGGCCGGATGATATACGGCTGATACCCTGATCGTTTCGCC
>JAFGSH010000090.1 GCA_016934695.1 Deltaproteobacteria bacterium | reverse complement strand
CTGGACACACTGACGAAAGAGTACTGACAGCCATAGGACGGAGCATGAAAAAAGCGGAGAGAGACTCTCCGCTTTTTTTGTTCGCGCTGCTAACGTGTATCTTCTTTATCCGTCTTTTCTTCCCCAGTCGTAGGGTATGTCGTTTTCGTGCGGGTGGACGCGGAACTCGTCCGGCCGGTCGTATTCGTACGCCTCGGTTGGGACGTTGACGACGATGGCCTCTTCCGGCGAGACGCACTTGAACCCGTGGTAGACGTACGGGGGGATATGGACCAGGATGGGGTTGTGCTCCCCGGCGAAGAATTCATTGACCTCTTTGTATGTCGGTGATGTCTCCCTCCCGTCGTACAGGACGATCTTCATCGTCCCCCTGACGACGGCCATGTTGTCGGACTGGTTCTTGTGGTAGTGCCACCCCTTGACCACCCCCGGGTAGGCGGTCGTCATGTAGACCTGCCCGAATCCCTGAAAAACCTCGTCATCGCGGCGGAGTATCTCCATCAGCCGACCGCGCTCATCGGGGATGACCCGCAGCCTCTTGATTGCAACACCCTCGATCATGTTATTCTCCTTATCCGTTGTTTGCCCCCGTCTTGGCGACCATGTTCCCCGCGTACTGGAGTGATTCAAAGGTTCCCGCGTCCGTCCACCAGCCGTCCAGGATGTCGTGGGTGAGGTTCCCCTTGCCGATGTAATAGTTGTTCACATCGGTTATCTCCAGCTCACCCCGGGCGGAGGGCTTCAGGGTCCTGATGAAATCGAAGACCGTGCTGTCGTACATATAGATCCCGATGACGGCGTATGAAGATGCCGGGTTCGAGGGTTTCTCGTCGATCCTGACGATCCTGCCGTTCTCGAATGTCGGGACGCCGAAGCGCTGGGGGTCATGGACCTCCTTGAGCAGGACCTTTGCCCCGTCTTTCTGCCGTTCGAAGGCTCTGACCGCTTCCCTGATATTCTTTTCGATGATGTTGTCACCGAGGACGACAACAATCTTGTCCCGGTCCGCGAAGAATTCCGCCAGACTCAGGGCGGCCGCTATGCCACCCTCTCCTTCCTGGTAGGTGTAGTTCAGGTGACGGAGTCCGAATTCCTTCCCGTTGCCCAGCAGTTTGAGGAAATCACCCGCGTTGTTCCCCCCCGTTACGATCAGTATCTCGTCTATCCCGGCATTGACCAGGGTAGTGATCGGATAATAGATCATCGGTTTGTCATATATCGGCAGCAGATGCTTGTTCGTGACCTTCGTCAGCGGGTACATCCTGGTGCCGAGTCCCCCCGCGAGAACGACTCCCTTCATCGGTATCTCCTCTCTGAACAGCACTTCTCAGGTGTCTCATAGCATATTTCGGGGATGCGTGACAACCGTATAATACGGATACGGTCGGGATCATTACTTTTCTTTACATGGCGGGCGCCATATAGTATACGGTTCACAAACGGATCGAATGTGGTTACAGACCATGACCGACGAACAGTACATGAAGATGGCCCTTAAGCTCGCCCGAAGGGGCGAGGGGTGGACGAGTCCCAACCCTATGGTGGGTGCCGTTATCGTCAGGGACGGGAGAATCCTGGGAAAGGGGTACCACCGGCGGTTCGGGGAGGCGCATGCAGAGATCAACGCGATCGCCGATGCCGGGAGACCCATTACAGGGGCGACCCTGTATGTCACGCTGGAACCCTGCTCCCACCACGGGAAGACCCCCCCCTGTGTCGACCGGATTATCGAGGCGAAGGTGTCACGGGTGGTGGTAGGGGGCATTGATCCCAATCCCCTCGTCTCCGGGAAGGGTATCGAGGCGCTGCGCAGCCACGGGATAGAGGTGACGGTAGGGGTCCTGGAGCGGGAGTGTGAAGACCTGAATGAGAAATTCTTTACCTTTATGAAGACCGGGATTCCCTTCGTCACGCTGAAATACGCCCAGACCCTCGACGGGCGGATCGCCACGGCCACGGGACACTCTCAGTGGATCAGCTCCGAGCCCTCTCGCAGATTCGCGCACCGGCTGAGGGCGGGACACGACGCCGTCCTGGTGGGGATCGGCACGGTCATGGCGGATGACCCGGACCTGAGGGTCCGCCTGGCGAGGGGGAGAAACCCTCTGAGGATCGTCCTCGATCCCTCCCTGCGGGTCCCGCCGGGAGCGCGCGTCTTCGACAACCAGGATGCCGCGCGGACGCTGGTTGTCACCGGACCTCTGTGTGAAGACGAAAGGATATCGGCCTTGCAGAAGAGGGGGATCGAGACACTGGCTGTCGAGAAAGACCGTGCCGGCTCACTCGATCTGAAGACGCTTCTGGCAGAGCTGGGGAGACGGCAGATCTCCTCGGTCCTCGTCGAAGGGGGCGCAGGGGCCATCACCTCCTTTGTGCAGGCGGGTCTCTTCGACCGGGTGATCGTCATCACCGCCCCGAAGGTGGTGGGGAGGGGGCTGGAGGCGATCGGCGATCTGGGGGTATCGCGGATGGACAACGCGGTCGCACTCCGCTGGGAGCGTGTCTTCCGCAGGGGAGACGATGTCGTCCTGTACCTGAGAAAGCGGGAGCGGTGAGATGCCCTGGTATGCCGTCTACACAAAGAGCCGTTTTGAGGACAGGGTGTATGCCGGGCTCGTCCAGCGATCGGTGGAGACCTTTCTCCCCAAGATGGAGGTATGGAGCCGGAGAAAGGATCGAAGAAAGAAGATACGCGTCCCGGTGTTTTCCGGCTATCTCTTCGTCGATTTTCCCGAATACTCAAACGAGCGGAAGCTCGCCGTCCTCACCACCCCCGGCGTGGTCAAGATGCTGGGGAGACCGGACACCTACGAACCGATCCCGGTTCCCGATGCGCAGATCGAGGCTATCAGGCGCCTGATAGCCTCGGACGTGGAGATACAGCCCTGCCTCTACCCAAAAGAGGGGGAGCGGGCGAGGATAACGGACGGGCCCTTCAGGGGTATAGAAGGTGCCGTGGTCCGGGCCGATTATCACCGGCACCTCTTCGTGGTGTCCATTGACCTGCTCCAGCGCTCCGTCGCTATCAAACTGGAGGGATTTCAGATCGAAAAGGCGTAAGAGATTCTACCGGGGGGAAGCCCCCTCGAACGCCTCCATCGCCTCCGCCACCAGGAGGCCCTCGCGCCCCTTGTATTTCGGCGACAGGTGGAAGATGCGAATCTCTTTCGCTCCCGCCTCCCTCGCGAGGAGGCCCGCCTGCCGTGCCGTCAGGTGGTACTTTTCCGCCGCTGTCGCGGCGTCTTCCTCCAGAAAGGCTGCCTCGATAAAGAGGATGTCGGATCCCCGGGCCAGCTGGACGATCTTTTCCGCGTTGTCGCTGTTGTAGGCGGTATCGGCTATGTACGAGACCTTCTGTCCCGGCATCGTCCGGATAAGCTGTTTCAACTCGCCGAGGGGGATCACCCTCGTCCCACCCTCTTTCAGACGTGCTTCGACGGGGGAATCGTCGGCCACCCCCTCGCGGATGTCGTCCTTCAGCTTCACCAGCCAGTTGCCGGGGGCAAGCCCCATCTCCTCGAGGGCGTTTTTCATGATGTTGATCTGCGTCTTTTCCTTCATCGAAAAGGCGAGGGAGGGAACCTTGTGGTCGAGAAAAACTGTCCGGACCGTGAAGCGTTTCTCGTCGACCAGGGGGTCTTCGATCGTTCCCGTGGCCGTACCCTCAGCCCTGAAACCCCCGCGGCAGCTGTAGAGCGTCTCTCTCATTTCCGTTTCGTGCACCTCGATCACCCGTATGAGGAAGTCATTGGCGTAGTTGTGGACGAGGTTCCACGTATACGCGGACAGTTTCCCCTCGACATTTCTCGTGAATCCCGGCGGGCCGAAGAGGGAGAGGTGCATGTCCCTCCCGAGGCAGACCCGCAGGAGGTGGTCGAACCCGATGAAGTGGTCCATGTGGGTATGGGATATAAAGATCTGTTTGACCCGGAGAATCTGCCGCGGCGCGAGGGCGTGGATCTCGCCGAGGTCGAAGAGAAGGGCCTCGCTCCGATACTTGAATTTGACGTAGACCCCCGGATCGGCGGAGGGATCGTTTATCAGGTGGGCGCTGAACATGCCCCACTATAAACGAAGAGACAAAAGGGTGTCAAGAAACTGAAAAAGCCTTGACATCCCGCCTTACCGTCGAGGTATGATGCCGGGCATGGGAGCGTTCACTGTTTCACAGAACAAGGAGGAGGCCCTCCTCGCCCGGATGGAAAAGCTGGGCATATGGGAAGAAGACCTCCGCGAGACCTTCATCAGGGCGTCGGGACCGGGGGGGCAGAAGGTGAACAAGACCTCCTCCTGCGTATTCCTCGTTCACGTCCCCACCGGGCTTTCGGTGAAGTGCCAGCAGGAGCGCTCACGGGCGCTGAACCGGTTTCTCGCGAGGCGCATTCTCGTCGACCGGATTGAGCGGATACAAAAGGGACGCGCGAGCCTGCAGCGGCAGAAGATCGAAAAGATACGGCGGCAGAAGAGGAAACGCTCAAAGAGGGCGCAGGAAAAGGTGCTCCGGTTGAAACACATCCAGTCCGGAAAAAAGGCGCTGCGGTCGAAGCCCGTACTTGCCGATGAATGATGACCCGCGGGCGATTATGGAAGTGAGGTCCGGGCTTTGCCGTGAGAAAATAGAAAAAGGGGAAGGGACACCTCTTATTCGTCCCTTCCCCCTTTGAGTAAAGCCTTGCGCGGTATGCGCCTACCCGACGAGCAACTTGACCAGCGGGTTGGCGAACAGCAGTGCCAGGGCGACAACCAGCGCGTAGATCGCGATGGATTCCGTCATCGCCATACCGACGAGCATGGTAAGCATGATCTTCCCCTGGGCGTCGGGATTCCTGCCGACGGAATTCGCGGCACCACCCGTTGCCTGCCCCATTCCCAGACCAGGTCCCAGCGCGCCGATCCCCATAACGATGCCGGCGGCAAGCGCACTGCATGCGATGACCAGTGCCTTGTTGTTCGCCAGCGTATCGGGCGAAGCCTCGGCGGCAAGTGCAACGGCGGCGGTTACGAACAGAAACCCCACGGTGATCATGAAAATGGTGATGCCTTTTAACGATTTTCTCATGCTGCAATTCCTCCTGCCACTATGAATTATTTGCCTGCCTCCGTGATACGATCCTGTCCCAGACTCTCTTTATTCGCCAAGATAGGATTAACACGAAAAGCCAAGCGTGCTATATGTAACCGCGAGTCAGTCCATTGTCAAGAACTATTTAGAAATATTTGTCACACCCTGTCCCCATATGGTATGAAAGCCGGTACAGAAGGTAAAAGGACGAAGGGCGGTGGCGGCATGCCTCGAATGACGGATAGGGAAAAAAAGGTCGCGCGGCAGGTCCAGGGGGATATCCCTCTGGGCAAGCGGCCCTTTGAGACTATCGCCCGAAGGATCGGTATGGACGAGGAGGAGGTTATCGAAACCCTGAAGCGGTTGCAGGAAAAAGGCGCTATACGCAGGTTCGGGGCGGTGCTGAGGCACACGCGCGCAGGCTTTTCCGGGAATGCCCTGGTCGTCTGGGCCGTTCCGGAGGAGCAATGCGAAGAGATCGGTTCCATCCTGGCCTCCTACAGGGAGATAAGCCACTGCTACGAGAGGACTCCTCCTTTCGAGGGCGTGTACAACCTCTTCACCATGGTGCACCTCACCGGAGACGGGGGAGGACAGCCCGGCGAGGCGGACCGGATGGACGCGTTTGTCCGAAGAATCTCCGAGGCCATCGGTATCGGTAGCTATCGGATCCTCAGGACCCTCGAGGAGTTCAAAAAAAGCAGCATGGAGTATTTTTAGATGACAAGATCGGGGTTGCTTTTTCAGGAGGCGCAACGGTACATCCCCGGGGGGGTGAACAGCCCCGTGCGCGCCTGCCGGTCGGTCGGGATGGATCCCCCCTTTATCGAGCGGGCCGAAGGGTCGAAGGTATACGATGCCGACGGGCGGGAATACATCGACTACATCGGTTCATGGGGCCCGATGATCCTCGGGCACGCCTTCCCGCCGGTGGTGGAGGCGATCAGGGATGCCGCCGGGAAGGGGACGAGCTACGGCGCGCCGACCCGCATGGAGATCGAGATGGCGCGGCGCATCGTCGATGCCTTCCCGTCGATCGATATGGTCAGGATGGTCAGTTCGGGGACCGAGGCGGTGATGAGCGCGATCCGGCTCGCCCGCGGATACACGAAGAGAAACAGGATCGTCAAGTTCGAGGGGTGTTACCACGGCCACGGCGATTCGCTCCTGGTCAAGGCGGGATCGGGCGTCGCGACGCTGGGCATCCCGGGGAGTCCCGGTGTCCCCGAAGAACTCGCGCAGCTGACGATCACGGTTCCCTACAACAATATCCAGTCGGTCCGGGCTGCGATCGACCGGTACGGGGAGGATATCGCCTGCGTCATCGTGGAGCCGGTTGCGGGGAATATGGGTGTTGTGCCTCCGGTCCCCGGATTCCTCGAGGGTTTAAGAGAGGCGACTGCCGAGCGTGGGATCCTCCTGATCTTCGACGAGGTGATCACCGGATTCAGGCTTGCCTACGGCGGCTTTCAGGATATAGCCGGGATCAGGCCGGACCTCACCTGTCTCGGGAAGATCATCGGGGGCGGTCTCCCCGTCGGGGCGTTCGGCGGGAGGGGGGATATCATGGAACAACTGGCGCCCTTGGGACCGGTGTACCAGGCCGGGACCCTCTCGGGGAATCCCCTCGCCATGGCGGCGGGGATCGCGACCCTCGACGCCCTGCGGGATGCGGGGGTGTACAGTGAACTCGAGGAGAAGACCGCACGCCTGTGCGCCGGGATTGGATCGATACTCCGGAACCGGGAGGTTCCCCACCGGATCAACCGGGTGGGCTCCATGTTCACCCTCTTTTTCACCGGTCAGGATGTCACCGATTTCACCTCCGCCGCACGGAGTGATCAGGGGTCCTTCACCGATCATTTCAGGAAGATGCTGACAGGGGGGATCATGATCGCCCCCTCACCCTTCGAGGCCTCCTTCGTCTCCCGCGCGCACACCGACGAGGACATAGAGGCAACGCTGAAGGCGTTCCTGTAGCCATGTTTCATGGAAAACGGTCCTGCATGCCGGAGCGCCGTATGGATGGACAGGGCACCCTTACAAGAAATCGAGCGGCTGCGTATGGCGATGCGATCTGAAGGGACATCGGGCCTGGAGACCCTCACCGACGTAACGGTTCTCTTCCTGCTCCTCCTTTTTCTGTCCGGCTATTTCCGGCCGGAGTATCTCCTTTCACTGACGACAACGACCGGCGGGGACACGGGCTCGCACTATTTTGCGGCCCAGTACCTGCGCGACGTCCTCCTGCCGCAGGGGAGAATCTCCGGCTGGGTGATGGGGAATTACGCCGGGTTTCCGCTGTTCCAGTTCTACTTCCCTCTCCCCTTTGTCCTGATGGCCCTCCTCGGGCAGGTGATCCCCCTCCAGATTGCCTTCAAGCTCGTCACCATCCTGGGGGTGGTTACCCTCCCCCTGTGCTGCTACGCGGCGCTCCGCCTCATGGATCAGCCCTTTCCCGTCCCCGCCGCCGGCGCGATCTTTTCCCTCTGCTTCCTCTTTATGGAGGCCAATTCCATGTGGGGGGGGAATATCCTCAGCACGCTGGCCGGGGAATTCGCCTACGGGATCGGGATGTCCCTGGCCGTCCTCTTCACGGGAACGCTCTATCGGGGGATCCGTGCCAGGGGACACCTGGCGCTCAACGCCGTCCTCGTCTTCCTCATCGGGGTCAGCCACGGGTATGCCCTCCTCTTCGCCGTGGCGATGTCGTCCTTCTTTCTCTTCGACCGGTCCTCGTTCCTGAGGAACGCCGCCTACCTCTCTACGGTACACACCCTGGGATTCCTCCTCCTCGCATTCTGGCTGCTCCCCCTGATCGGGAACATCGCATACACGACGGCGTATGCCGACCGGTGGTTTATCGG
>JAFGSH010000089.1 GCA_016934695.1 Deltaproteobacteria bacterium | reverse complement strand
TTGAGGGTGTTGATACCGGAATCGTTCTCGCTGCCCACCGACTGCGCGATCTTGTTGTTCACATCGGCGATATCCGCCGCATAGTCGTTGACCTCGTCAACCAGGCTCGATACCCGGGCATTCGCGTCGTTCTGTGCGGCAAGAAGATCGTCACCGTACGAACGGAAGAGGGAGGTCAGACTCTGCGAGACGGAAACCAGCGTCAGCCGTTCGGCTTGTCCCGAGGGATTGGCCGACAGGCCCTCCCAGGCACCCCAGAATTCACTCAACAGTTCGTTGATGCCGCCCGCATCGGACTCGTTGAAGATCATCTCGATCCTGTCCAATGCATCCTTTTTCGCCTCACTATACCCCAGTTTGTTTGTCTGTTCGTTGATCTGAACTCCGATAAACTGATCGTATATCCTCTCGATCCCTATTATCTCGACACTCTGCTCCGTGGTGCTGAATAAGGCGCGCTGCCGCGAGTACCCCGCGGTATTCGCATTGGTAACGTTGGTACCCGTCAGACTGATCGCCGTCTGATGACTGAGCAGGCCGTCTTTTGCGATATTCAGTGTGTCGATCCCCGACATTTGCCTATCCTTCCCTGCTGAGAATCTTTCCGTGCAGATCGGTTCCCTTTAATCGCCCGGTGTTCAGATAGGTCGCGCCGGGATAGATCATCTGCCCCAGGAAATCGATCGATCTCTGCACACGCGCGAGAGAGGTGTCGAGGAGTATCTTATTCCGCTGATTCAACTCCTGAATGTCCGTCAAGAGGGATCGCAGGGTCGACCGGCATTCCTGCATCTCCTCTCCCTGTCCGTTCTCTCCATGCGACAGCAGCACCGAGAGCCGTATCTCTCTCCCGCCAAGGCCGAGCAGGGCGGTGATCTTCCCGATCAGCTCCTCCCGGGCGTCTTCCAGCATTCCGGCCTTTAAGATACAGGCCTCTTTTCTGGCGTTGCTTTCATGCACCGCCTCAGCGGATGCGCCCACCAGCATTTCCCGCTCGTGTATGAGAGAGGCGCGCATCTCTCCGCAGACTTCAATCTCCTTCCTCAGGATGGAGATCAGTGAATCATAAAGGGAGTGCAATGTATTCATAACCTTATACGATGATATCCAAGAGTGATTCGTTCACCATCTTTTCGGCAATCTTTTCCCCGTTGACGTCGTACGTTCCCGCCTGTATCCGATCCTTCAATTCCCGAACCTTTTCCTCCCGCACCTCGGGAAGCTCCCCGAGTACCTTCTGAGCCTTCTGAAAGTCTCGTGCCGTGGAGGAGAGGCTCACCTTTTCCTCCGCAACGACACCGTTCGACGCCTGTTTCTCAGGACCGACCTTCTTATCGTTGACCTGGTACTGGGACATGAGTTCGGCTGCCGAATTCTTTGTTTCAGAAATCTTCATCTGGGGTATCTCCTTTGTGTTTTTTTCTCATTGTACAGGATATCGGAACGTTTGCCATAAAACTTGAGGACCAGGATATAACATTTCAATTTTACTAATATTATTTACTTTCTATGTCCTCAGGGCGGTAGGCCCGACCGAGCTGGCGCAGGAGCACCTTCTGGATACCCATTCCGCCCTCTCTTTGTGCAGCGTCCTCGGCCACCTTCTGATCGAGCAGCATGGTATAGATCTCCTTGCCGGGAAATTCGTTCAATCCGCTTTTCGGGATCGTGCGCCGCATGGCCTTCAGCATATACGTAATAAAGATGGACTCAAAATCGGCGCACGCCTTCTTCAGTCTCTCTTCCGTGAGCTTTCCCTGCCGCCCTTCGGGCCGGATTGCCTCTTCCTCACGGGAGAGGGTGCCTATGACCGATGATCCTCCCAAGCCGATCCCTTCCATTGCATCCCTCTCCTCTTATAGGAGTTTCAAATCCGCCTGGAGTGCGCCTGCGGATTTGATCGTCTGCAGTATAATGATCAGGTCCCCCGGTGTGACGCCTATCGCATTGAGCGCCCTGACCACCTCCTGGATCGTCACGCCTCTCGGCACCACCATCAGACGGTTTTGCTCTTCTTCGACACCGACGGTCGTTTCGGTCGTTACCACCGTCTGTCCTCCGGGAGCAACCACCGTGCCGTCGCCCGCGGAAACCGGTGTGCTGCCGGCAGGAGGAGCGGGAGCAAAGGGGGCCGGTTGTGATACATCCTTTTTCTCCTTGATCTGGATGTACAGGTTTCCATGGGCTACGGCGACGGTTGATATCCTCACGTTCTCTCCCATGACGATCGTGCCCGTCTTCTCGTCTATGACCACAACCGCGGGAGAGTCGACCTCGACATTGATATTCTCGATCATCGAGATAAGTCCGATGATGTTCCCCTCAAACGATTCCCCGATATCGACGGAAACCGTCGATGAATCGACGAGATTTGCATCCACACCCCCTGTGATTCCCTGTATGGCCGCCACCACCCCTGTGGCAGTCGTGAAATCGGGCCGGTGGAGATTGATGGAGAGTGACCGCCTCTTGTCAAAATCGTACTCCAGTTCCCTCTCGACAAAGGCGCCATTGGTAATCCGTCCCGCGGTGGGGTGATTCTTGGAGACGCTTCCCCCGCTCCCGCCGGCGGAAAATCCTCCGATGGACACCGCCCCCTGCGCCACGGCATATACCGCGCCGTCCGCCCCCCGAAGGGGGGTCATCAGCAGGGTCCCTCCGCGCAGGCTCTCCGCGTCACCGATGGAAGCGACCGCAACATCAATCTTCGTCCCCACCTTGGCGAAGGGGGGGAGCTCGGCACTCACCATAACCGATGCCACGTTATCCGACTCCAGATCCTCCCTGGACTGTTCCTTCATCCCCAGTCCCTGTCTGCTCAGCATATTGGCAAGGGTCTCCTTGGTGAACCCGTTCTCGATATCATCCCCCGTTCCGGCCAGACCGACGACCAGACCGTACCCGATCAACTGGTTGTCCCGGATCCCCCCGATACTGGCGATGTCCTTGATGCGGGCGGCGGAGGCAGCGGACGCAGCGATAAGGCATAACACAAGGAAGATCGTGATACAGCTATATCTTTGCATAGTCTTCGTCTTCATACAATCATTCTCCTCCCCCACCCCCGATCAGAACGGCCAGACCCAATCCACGATCCGCGCCAGCCAGCCCGGCCTCATCTTGTCATCCACCACGCCCTTGCCGCTATACACGATCTTTGCATCGGCGATGAACTCCGAGTACACCACGTTGTCCGAAGTGACATCCTCCGGCCTGACGGTTCCGGAGATGACGATATACTGATCCTCGGCATTCACCGCCAGGCGCCGTCTTCCCTCTATCTTCAGGTTCCCGTTGGGGAGCACATCGATCACCCTGGCCGTTATCGTCGCCTCCAGTGTATTCGAGCGGGTTGTGCTTCCCTTTCCCGTCAGTTTGTTCGTGGAGCTGCCCCCTGCCTGGATCGAGGGGAGAAGCCCCGCCGTATAGACATCGTCTCCGTCGGTGAGATCCTTGTTCTGTCTGGCGATCTTTCTATCCATCCCCAGGAGGGCGGATATCCCGGCAAGCGTCTCGGTATCCCTGGAAGTCGTCGTGTTGGCGGAGTTCGTGCCCGATGAAGACTCACTGACAACGATAGTAACGATATCGTTCACATATCGCGCCTTGTTGTCGGCAAAGAGTGCATTCTTCGCGTTTTCACCCGGCCAGATGGATCCCACCGGGGGGGGAGGCGCTTCCTGCACCTGGACGGGAGTGAACGTGTCCGTCTCCACGATATCCCGATGCGCGTAGCATCCGGTGACGACAACCGGAAAGAGGATGCCTGCCAGCATGGCCCATATATAGGATCGCCGCTTCATATCTAAAACTCCACCTCCACCAGGGACGTGTCCGTAACCCTGGCATAGATTATCTTTTGGGACGACACATTTCTGACCTTGATCAATTCGCCGAGCATCCCATCCTGCTCCGACATCCCGATGGTCGTTACCCCCATCAGGCCGCTCTCGATGACGATCCTGACCGGTTTCCCCTTCCGCACCACCGGAACCTCTTCCACCATGTTTCCGGTAATCTCGGTATTGGGTTTGATACTGGAACGCAGTTTCTTCCCCACGGCATTATCGAGGGATACGATGACATTGCGCGGGGGGCGGACAAACCACCGCTTGACCAATCTGACGTCACCCCGTTCAATAACGGTATTCCGGTTGAGGGAGCGTGAGCTGACCACCACATCCATCAGCACCTCTAATCGTGCCCGGACGGTCTGTTCCCCGAGAAGTGTTCCATCCTCGTAGAACTTGACGGTAAACGCGGTGTTTCCGATAAAATCTTCATTCCTCTTACCCCGGACCCGGCAGGCGATCTCTTCTCCCGGCAGGTCTGCATCGGATACCCTGTCGGGGAATTCCACCCGCACCGTGCCATTCGGCCAGAATATGTTTTTCTCAACATAGGCCCTGACCGCCTCTTCTATCGTCTCCCCTTTGATCACTCCTGCAGCAACCGACAGGCAACTGCCGAAAAGGACCAGACATGCGATGCCTGCAATCAATGCCGCCTTATGCATGTTCACCGGTACCGCCTCCGTTACCTCTTGAGGTTGTTCACCATCTGCATCATCGAATCGGCCGTCTGGATCGCCTTGGAGTTGATCTCATACGCCCGCTGCCCCACAATCATCTTGACCATCTCATCCACGACGTTGACGTTGGACATCTCCAGAAAGTTCTGAGAGACGGTGCCGAACCCCGCTTCTCCGGGATTGCCGGTGGTAGCGTCCCCCGAAGCATCCGTCGTACCGTAGAGGTTTCTCCCCAGGCTGGTCAGCCCGGCGGGATTGATGAACTTGGCGAGCTCGATCCTTCCGCTTGCCAGTGATACCCCGCTCTCGTCGGTCGCCGTCCATGTCCCGCCGCTGTCGACGGTAAAGTTGACCATCTCCGCAGGGATGGTTATCTCGGGGAGCAGCTTGAGCCCCTCGGAGTTGCACAGCACGCCGTCCTTGTCGGTCTTGAAGCTCCCCGCGCGGCTGTACACGGTCGTTCCGTTGTCATCGATCTGGAAGAAACCGTCCCCTTCTATGGCCAGATCGAAGTGATTGTCCGTCTGCATGTAATCACCCTGGGTGAACATCTTTTGAATGGCCACCGGTTTCACCCCCATGCCGATCTCGATCCCCACCGGCAACTGGCTCCCGCCGGTTGTCTCGGCCCCCGATTTCGTAAGTACCTGATACATCAGATCCTGGAAGTCGGCTCGCGCCTTTTTGAACCCCACGGTGTTGATATTGGCCAGGTTATTCGCGATCACGTCCTGGGTAATCTGCTGTGCCTCCATGCCGTTTGCGGCCGTCCATAGCGCCCGTATCATCTCATTCCTCCCTTTCTGTTACAGTCTCCCGATGCGGCTTGTCGACGCCTCGTTCTGATCTTCTATCGTCTGAATCGCCTTCTGGTACGATTCGAAGGTACGCTGTATATTGATCATCCCAACCATCTCCCGCACGACCTGCACATTGGAAAGCTCCAGATATCCGGATTTGATCTGTGAGGCCTCATCTTCCCGGGCGCCTGCCCTGTTGACGGGGTCACGGTAGAGCCGTGCGTTGAGCTTAACGAGGGCGGACGGGTCCTGAAACCGTACGATCTTGAGGGTGTCGATCTCAGTGCCGTCCACACGCACCGTACCCGTCCCGCTGATCTGGACATCGTTCCCCGAGACGGTGATCTTCTTTCCGTCCCTGTTGAGGACATGCTCGCCCGCAAGGGACATCAGTTCTCCGCTCTCGTTGAGCGTCACCCTTCCGTCTCTGGTATAGGCGATCCCGTCCTTTGTCTGAACGGCAAGAAATCCCTCTCCCTCTATCGCCAGATCCAGGACATTGCCGGTCTTGTGCAGCCCTCCCTGGGTATAATCGATCGTCATCGCCGATCTTCCGGTGGACCCCTCTCCGGTGATCTTTTCAAGGAAACGGAGCTGTTCCGCCTTGAAACCCGCGGTGTCGGCATTGGCGATATTGTGCGTGGCACTTTCGAGCCGTTCCTCCTGCCGCATCGCCGCATAGACCATTGTCTTGATGCCGCTTCCACTGATCATGGTTCATACCGCCTTTCTCGTAAGTACTGCCTCGCAAGTTGCGTGCCACAAAGGAGGAAGAGGGCGGCTAAAACTGGCGCGGATCGGTGGAGGGCCCTCCGGGATGCCGGCGGTGTCGGCGCGAATCGGCCTTAAAGATTCTAACGTATTGTAAGCACAAAGAATGGCTCGCCGCGGTGTCCTGCCCTTGTGTCCGTTCTCTCGGAGCGATCGGGAGAGGAGGCTGCACCCTTGCAGGTCCCATGCTCCGGATCCGGCGGCGCGGCGGAGAGGGGGTGCTGTCATATCGGGAAAATTTTTCCCACGCGGCCGGATCGAACGGGGTTCCCGATCGATTCAGTGCCGCCATCGCTACCTCTCAGGTGTTCTCCGGTACCGCTCATTGAGCGAGTAGACAAAGGCCAGTATCTCGGCGACGGCCCGATACAGCTCGACGGGGATCTGGTCATCGATATCGAGCCGGCTCAGGATCTGCGCCAGTGCGGGATCTTCTTTGATCGGAATGCCATGTTTCTTGGCAAGTCCTATAATCTTTTCGGCGGTGATCCCCCTCCCCCGGGCGGTAACCTTCGGGGCGGAGTCCCTTGTCTCGTCATATTCGAGGGCGGCTGCAACAGCGGGTTCCTTTCTGTTCTTACTCATCGATCCCTCCCTCTCCGTCTTTCCACGCCATACCGAGTTGACGAGGCTCCGGCACCACCGTATCCCACGCCTTCACACCAGGACATCGACCCCCTCCGGGGCAAACAGGCGCTGGAATTCGCGGTACACGGCGCCTCTCGTCTCCGCGGTATCCTTCTGATTCACGACACAGTGCAGATACTCTATGTCGTACCCCAGGGCCGCCAGCCCTTCCCCCAGTTCTCCCAGAAAGGGTCTCATAAAATCGCAGCTCTTCGCGTCCCCGCATCGCAATATGCAGCCTACCTTCTTCGCCTCGATCTTCGCCTCGGCAACAATCTCTCCCAAGGCATCCATATTCAGGAGGAACAGGACGGTCCTCATCCCGCGGCGGTCCCCGCCCCGGGAATCCCGCCCCCCGAATTTCACGAATATCTCCGCCGTGCCTCTCTTCTCCGGAAAGAGGAGAGGGACCTGAAACATATACGCGCCGTCATGCTCCTGGAACAGATAATTGATGACCTGATGAGAATCGATGACCTGGAGAGATGAGCGGACAAATCCGGCAAGCCTTTCCGCTGCGGGAAGATGATTTCTGATCTCCGGCAGGGACTGCAGCCGGTCCAATACCCTCGTCAGGAGTCCCTTGAGGCTCTGCGAGGCATCCCTGAGGTGGTCCGCCCTCCCCAACCTTCTCTTGAGCGCCTCCCCGAGGGTGTGTTCCATCAGGTAGCCGAGGGTGTGGACATACTCTCTGAAGAAAAGGGGGTTCTTGAGGCTCTCCCTGGAGAATATGAGAGACCTGAACAGATCCTGGAGGAGTTCCACCTCCTTCTTCCCAAGATGCGCCGCCAGCTCTCCCAATTGTTCGGCGCTGAACCGGGCGGTCCCCTCCACGAGCAGATCGGAGAGGGCTTCCGGACGCGCGCGGTACAATCCCAGATGATCGGACAATCCGGCCCTCTCCGCCATCCCGCCGTGCAGAACTCGAAGAACGACCCCGGGATGGAGCTGCGTGACACGCACCGCAATCGTTTCTCCCTTTGCAAGCGGCACCTTCGAATCCGCCACAATGGTACTGTTTTTAAGAGAAATCAGAGCTTTCCCCAGGCGGGAGCCTTCCACAACCGTCGCTTCCACGACCTCGCCAACGGAAAGCGGGGGCAGCGATTCTGCTGTTTTCGAGATGTGTAGCAGGTCATGTACTGCACGAGGTGCTGGTGCGGTGGGCAGAATGTTCATTCTTTCTTCGATGGAGATCCAGGATGAGGGATATCTCCCCTTCGGTTAGATTCAGTGTATCCGCTATCTCCTTTTCGGCCAGACCGTGCCTGGCCATCTTCACGACATCCTCATACTTCTCTCCGCGTCCACTGCCCGGCGATTTCCGGCGCCCGGACCCGGTCTCCGGCTCTCCTGCACGAACTTTCAACCGCCTCTCCCGTTCATCAAGGGCGGACGCGATCCCTTTCACTTCTTGCAACGCCTGGGAAAGATGATCCGAAGCACTCCGGGAATCTTCAATCAATCGCTTGAATTCAGAGAGTGTCTCCGCATCCACTCCCGGAGATCTCCTGTTCCTTTCACGGCTTACCGCCCAGATAAGAAACAGAATGGAAAGAAAGAGCGCTATATCTGCAAGGATTTGAAGTCCTACCATGAACTCTACGGTCATCCTACACCCTTATATCTATCGTTCCCTCAGATTCACCGGTATCGGCGTCGTCTTCTCGTGTATCCTTCTCCGCCCCGTCCCGTTCCCGGGCTCCTTCCCGCTGTTCCCGTCTGTCTTCTTCCCGGATCATAAGGCGCTCGGATTCTTCGGGGTCTTTCACCTTCTCACGCAGCTCTCTCCTCTCTTCGACCAGCTGGGCCTGGAAGTGCCTCTGCTGGGCGTCGCCATGCTGTTGCTGCGCCTGCTGGACACGCTCAACCGCATTGGACTGTAAGAGTACCTGCTGCACATCAAGCGATCTGACCATACCGCCTGCACCTCTTTTCGGAGAAAGGATCAAAGGGGTTGATCACCGTATCCTTTATCCGTTGTATCGTCATAATCCGCCGTATTCTTTAACTCCGATCGGGCGGAAGCCCCGTCGAAAACGGATCCGTGAGGCGCAGATGAAAGGGGGCCGCCCGATCCGGGGCTCTGATTTTTCAACCAGTTACTGTGGTACCCGTATCAACGTGACATTCATTCCCGAGGCATGCGTCATCTGGAGAAGAGCCCCTTGTTGCCTCAGGAGAGACTCCGCATAGGAAAGGCCCCTTTCCCCGTTCGGGGCATGGGAAGATTCGAGCACCTCGCCTCTCTGCACTTCTGTGACGGGAACCCCTGTATCCTCGATCTTTATATAGACATGTGAGTCATCGTACCCGGTGGTGACGACAAGTTTCTTTATTTTACTGTCTTTCATCGCATCAACCGAATGTTTGATGACCGCCGACAGGGCGATGGAATAATCGGCCCTCACCCCCATCACCTCCGGAACTTCCCGGTCCAGGGTCAGTTCACGTTCGATATCGTGCTTGACGTCCGGGTAGAATCGAAGGAACGCCATCTCGGCCTCAACGAGATCGGATAGATTGATCTCCTGCACGGTGGTATCCTTCAGCGTGCGAAACTTTCCCGTCACGCTGTTGAACAGATCAAAGAGGCGGTTCGCCTCTTTTGCAAGCAGCCCGGCATCACCGTGTATCCTCTTGAAGTTCTCCATAAGATCGCTGTCCGCACTGTTGTTGCCGTTCTCAGCTATGCGTTCAAGGGTCTTTTCCATCCGTCTCTCCAAGAGCTCGGAACGGCCCAGGATCCCATTGAGAGGACTGGCAAAGTCGTGGATGATCCCGGGGATAAGCTCTCCAAAGGTTGATTCGAACTCCTCCTCCAGTCCCCTAAAGAAATCCTCGGTATCCCCTGTCTCCCGGCGCCGGGCAACCATCGACATCTCCTCCCGTTTTTTGTCTGATCTTGGCACCATTTTCCCGGTTTTACAATACGACGAATTTCGTAAGATACACACTGTGCACCCTTTCTTCACCCATATACCCGTTCAGCCTGACCTTGATCTCTTCTCTGAGCGCCCTTTCGAGAACGGTCGCACCCGATCGCTCCTTCAATACCGTGTATATGATCTTGCGGAGCCCGGCCCTCTCCTCCGGCAGCCTCATCCCGCGGTTCAACTGCACGGTCACGGAGCACACCAGGATCTTTCCCTTCTTCTGGTCGTCCGGGAGGCGCACAACAAAATCATCAAGCCGTTCGAAGTCTCCTCCGGCCGAAACGGCTCCGATGGAGGCCTCCCCTCCGGAATCGCCGATCGTCGATCCCCCCTCACGGGTCTCCCCCCCGTATGCACCGCTGCTTGCACATATTGCAAGGCACAGGCATACGGCTGCCAGCATCTTTCTGTACCATCCGGTGGGAACACCGTTGCTAGGTGGTGTTATCATATCTCAACTTCTTCAAGTTGTTCTTCAGTCTCAGTATCGCCTGGGAGTGAAGCTGGGAGATTCGCGACTCCGACAGTTCCAGGACCAATCCTATCTCCTTTAACGTTAACTCCTCGTAGTAATAGAGCGCAAGGACCATACCCTCCTTTTCGGGAAGGGCCTCTATGGCATCCTTCAACGTCTCTTTCAACTCGTCCTGCGTAATGAGAGCAAAGGGATTATTTTCATCGATCTTCGCCAGCACCTCATCGTGGGTATGCGCCTCACAGTAATCGGGAGGGAGATTATCACTGCTCAAGATGGAAACCCCCTTTGCCTCGTTCAACAGCTTATAGTAGTCGTCAAGCGGCATCTCGAGGTACTCGGCAACCTCTTCATCGGTCGGATGTCTCCCGAGTTCCCGTTGCACCGCCTCAAAGGCCTCCTCCAGCCGCGCCTCCTTGTTCCTGTCGGACCGTGAGACGATATCCCTCGATCGGAGCTCGTCCAGGATGGCTCCCCGGATCCGGAATCCTGCGTATGTCTCGAAGAGCACATTCCTGGTTTCATCAAACTTCTCAATAGCCGACATCAGTCCGATGATCCCGGCATTGACGAGGTCATCCTTTCCCACGTGACTGGGCAGCCTCATGGCAATCCTTCCGACAATATTCTTGACGAGAGGCACGTACTTGATGATCAATCTTTCACGCTCTTTGCTATCGACCATTGTTTTCCACGACGGATCTGTCGAAGAATTTAATCGTTCCGTTCTCATATCCCTCCGGTCGCCTTCGGCACAGCTTTTCGACGATCTCTGCCATGCTCCTGGTCGCCTTCGAATCGGGGAAGCTCTCCACCAGCAGTCTCTGTTTCTTCACCGCCTTCGGAACATCCTGATCATAGGGGATATACCCCAGATACTCGATGGGAAGACTGAGGAAATGATTCGTCGCATTATTCAGCCGCAGGTACACCTCCTTGGCCTCTGTCGAATCCTTCGCCATATTGACGAGGAGCATGAAACGCTGGGTCCTGTACGCCTGACACAGTATCTTGATCAGGGCGTAGGCGTCCGTCAGCGACGTCGGCTCGGTCGAGACAACCACGATCACCTCCTTGGCCGCCATGTTAAAATACATGACGTTGCCGGTAATGCCCGCCGCCGTGTCGATCAACATGAAATCAATATCTTCATCCAGCCCGTCCAATTCATCCAGGAGGGTCAGCTTGTGCCCCTTTGACAACTCGGCCATCTCCTGAATCCCCGATGCGGACGGCAGGATCTTGATTCCCCCCGGACCGTTGACAATGACCTCCGACAGGGTCTTCTCACCGCGAAGGACATGACAAAGGTTATAGTTCGGGGTGATCCCCAGGATCACATCGATGTTGGCCAACCCTGCATCTGCGTCGAGCAGCAGTGCCTTCTTCCCCATCCTCGAAAGGAGGTATGCGAAGTTTGCCGTTATATTCGTCTTTCCGACACCCCCCTTACCGCTGGTAACGGCGATAACGCGGGTGTCATCATGGCTCTTCTTTCGCCTCATTACCAACGGTGCACCCTCTCTCATTATTTCTCTGATTGCTCCGGCCTGATCCACTCAACCCACCTCCCTCACGGGCTGCACGTTCAAAGGCGATTCGAACCGGGGAGATACCGGGATCATCCCCTGAATCTTTCCGATGTTCGGCCTTCAGGCGTTGCAGCTGCCGTTACTATCCGCTCTTAGGCGCAGTCGTTCGTTCCCACTCAATGCGTTCCGTTCTCAACGATCAATCGCGCAAGGCCCGCGGGGTCCATCTCCATCAAATCCCGGGGGACGTTCTGCCCGTTGGCAATGTAAGACACCGGTTTGCCGACGGAATCGACGACATCGTACATCACACCATATTTCCGTGCGTCATCCAGCTTGGTAAAGATGATATTGTCATAATCGGCGCCGGATCCCCTCACGGCATCCATGATACTCTCGCGGCTCGACGTCATGCTCAGGACAAGATTCATCTCCAGGGGGATATCCGCCGAGCAGCACCCCTTCAATCCCAGTGCATACCCCTCGCCCCGGGAACCCTTCCCGGGCGTATCGATCAGTATGACATCCCTGTCGGAGAACGTGCGCAACACCCTTTTGAACCCCTCCCGCTCGGAAGCGATCTCCATGGGGACGTCCATGATATCGGTGTATATCTTCAACTGTTCAGCCCCCCCTATCCGGTAGGTATCCGTCGTTATGACACCCACACTGCGTTTCTCTCCGAACAGGGAACGGGCCGCCACCTTTGCCAGGGTCGTCGTCTTCCCCTCACCGGCGGGACCGACAAAGGCCACGAGTCTCTTCCGCTTCGGCTTCCTATACGAAGGAGTGATCGATTTCCGTATCGTATCCTCAACAACACCCATCATCCGGTAATAGTCGCCCAGGGCATCCCGTGGGCAGGAACCCTTCACCTCTTCTAACAATGCGCAGGTCCGCTCCTTCGATATGCCGACCGAGATGAGATGGTGGTAAATCTTCGACAGTACGGGGGGGAGGCTCTTTTCTCTCCGAACGCCGAGGACATCAACAAGGACGCCAACGGTCTCTTTCAATTCCGCAAGCTCGACACAGACATCCCGCTCCCTTTTGACATCCTGGATGAGTGCCTTCACCTGGTCCAGTTCCGTCTTCAAGAGGGAGAGGGCCCCGGATTCCACCATCTCTCCCTTTCCGGTCTCCAGCCCGAAGCCCTCCCGGGCGGCAACCACCTCAATCCCCCCCTTAAGTTTCCTGGTGGAGAGCACGACGGCGTCCGGGCCCAGATCCGTCTTGATCTTCTTCATGGCCTCGCTTGTGCTCACTGCCTCGTATCTCTTAATCTGCATCGCTCAGCACCAGCATCCCCAGAGATTTGATGTTGACGTCACGGGTCATCTCGTTGTGAGAAAGGACAATGATCGTGGGGAAGAACTTTTCCAGTATGTTCCTGATATACATCCTGACATTGGGAGAGCAGAGGATGATCGGCGGCAGCCCCTTGCTGACAAAGATCTCAACGAATTTCTGGAGACCTTTCACCATTCTCTGGATGAGGACGGGATCGGCCACGACGAATGATTCATGCTCCGCATGCTGAACCGACTTGTCGATCCTGTCCTCGATATCGGGAGAGATCATGATCACGGTTATGTTTCCGTCGGCGTCCCGATATTCCCTGGTTATCAGTCTGGCCAAGGTCTGCCGGACATATCCGGTCAACAGATCGACGTTCTTCGTCAGGGGAGCGTAATCCGCCACCGTCTCCAATATCGTCAGGAAATCCCGTATGGAAACCCTCTCCCTCAGGAGTCTCTGGAGCACCTTCTGGAGCGTGCCGAGCGAAACGATCTTCGGGACGATCTCCTCCACCACCTTGGGATGGGTATTCGCCAGGTTGTCCAGAAGAGATTGAACGTCCTGCCGCCCCAACAGTTCACCCGCATGTGTCTTGACGATCTCGGTCAGATGGGTGGTAACAACGGTGGCCGGATCGACGACGACGAACCCTTTCGCCTGAGCGGACTCCTTATCCTTTTCGGCTATCCAGACGGCAGGCAGGCCGAAGGAAGGTTCCGTCGTCTTGATCCCCTCGAGCTTCGCCTCTTCATCCCCGGCGGTTATCGCCAGGTAATGAGCCGCCTGTATCTCGCCCCGGGCCACTTCGACTCCCTTCAGCTTGACAACATACTGACCGGGCTTTATCTGGAGGTTATCCCGTATATGAACGGGGGGCATGATAAACCCCATCTCGACGGCCATCTGCCTCCTCAGGACCTTGATCCTCTTGAGCAGCTCTCCTCCCTGCGAGGCATCGACAAGGGGAACCAGGCTGTATCCCACCTCAAGTTCGAGGGAATCGAGGGGCAGGAGGGCCTCGACGGATTCCGCCTGCCGGTCGGCCGGCGCTTCCTCCTTCACCGTTTTTGCCGCGGCCTTCTGCGATGACTTGAATGTCCGGTATGCGACGATTCCCGAGGCGAGGGCGAGGAGCAGAAAAGAGACCTTCGGCATGCCGGGGATCAAACCGAATATCAGGAGAATGACCGAAGCCGAGGCAACCACCTTCGGCTGGACGAAGACCTGTGCCGCCACCTCCTTGCTCAGATCGCCCGAGGCCGTCGACCGGGAGATCAGCATGCCGGCGGCGGTCGATACGATCAGCGCCGGAACCTGGGTGACCAGCCCGTCCCCTACGGTCAGAAGGGTATAGGTGTGGGCGGCATCCGCCACCGGCATCCCCTGCTGCATCACACCGATAATCAGACCGCCGAGGATATTGGTTATGGTGATGACGATACCCGCAATCGCATCCCCCCTGACGAACTTGCTCGCACCGTCCATGGAACCGTAAAAATCCGCCTCCAGGCTGATCTCGCGCCGGCGACGCCTCGCCTCCGCGTCGCTGATCAGTCCTGCGTTGAGATCTGCATCAATGCTCATCTGTTTCCCGGGCATCGCATCCAGGGTGAACCGTGCCGCCACCTCGGCAATCCTCGTGGCACCCTTGGTGATCACGACGAAGTTGATCAGGACGAGGACCAGAAATACGATGAAGCCGACCACGTAATTCCCGCCTACGACGAACGCGCCGAATGCCTGGATGACCTGCCCAGCCGCCCCCGGTCCCTCATTGCCATGGAGGAGGATGATACGCGTGGAGGCCACATTGAGAGACAGGCGGAGGAGCGTCGCGATCAGGAGAATGGACGGGAAGACGGAGAAATCGAGAGGCCGCGGCACGTACACGGAAACCAGGAGGATGATGAGGGCGAAGGTGATGCTGAAGGAGAGGAGGATATCGAGGGCGAAGGGGGGCATGGGTATCATCATGACCAGGAGGATGCCGGCTATCCCCGCGGCCATTGCCGTGTTGCTTCCCCGGAACAGGCTGGTGAAACTGGTGGTTTCAGTGTACGATGGTGCCATTTTCTATCTCTGGTTCCTCTGTATATTGTAAACAAACGCCAGGACCTCGGCGACCGCCCGGTACAGATTGACCGGTATCACCTCATCCACACCCACCTTCTTATACAATACCTGTGCCAGCGGCTTGTTGTTCACGATGGGAATATGGTTCTTTCTCGCTATCCCCCTGATATTCTCGGCAATAAATCCTGCCCCCTTTGCAATCACCTTCGGCGCCGACATGCGCTCCTGATCGTAGATGAGCGCCACGGCAAGATGGGTAGGGTTGGTGATGACCACATCCGCCTTGGGAACATTCGCCATCATCCTCTTTCTGGCCGCATCTCTCTGGAGACGCCGTATCCGTGCCTTGACGAGAGGATCCCCCTCCGACTGTTTGGACTCGTCCTTGACCTCCTGCTTCGTCATCCTCATCTCCTTTTCGAACTCCCACTTCTGATAGAGGTAGTCGAACACGGCCAGGACGATCAGCACGAGGCAGACGCTGAGGATAATCTTGAATGCGACCCTCGATATGTACAGGAGGATACCCCACACGCTCTGATCCACGAGGAGGACGAACCGCTCCGCCTCTCCCCTCACAATGAGATAGACCGCGAAACCGACGACCAGAAGTTTGAAGATATTCTTCACCAGCTCCACGAGAGACCTGAGGGAAAACAGCCTGATGGCCCCCTGAATCGGGTCGATCTTTGAAAATTTCGGCTGAACTGCCTCCGCGGAGAGGACGAACCCGACCTGGAGGAAGTTGACGACCAGACCCACGAAGAGTGCCGCCAGAAAGAGCGGGGAAACCATGACAAGACTTCTGTAGATAACATCGATCGTGAGGGACTGGATATTGGAGCAATCGACACCGAACCAGGAAGACTGGGTGATCGACCACCGGGTGAGGACCATGATCCTCTCCCCCATCCAGGCCGAACCGAGCCAGAAGAAGACGAGCCCCGCCAGGAGGACAGCCACGGACGAGGCCTCGCGACTCTTGGCCACCTGCCCCTTTTGGCGCGCCTTTTCCCGCTTCTTGGGAGTAGCTCGTTCGGTCTTTTCCTGATCTTTATTCTGTTCGGCCACGCTCAAAAACCCTCATGGGATCATCCCGTCCATCCGCTGACGGTCGTGTCAAAAAATCATCACATCAGACGCAGGAGATCGTGCAGTCTGCCTCCAAAACCGAGAAAGATGTTCCCCAGCATCCGGACAACGAGGGGGAGAGAGAGCCCGATGCCGATCAGCCCCATCGCTATCTTCACGGGGAATCCGACGATCAGGATGTTGATCTGGGGAACGGTCCTGGCGATCAGTCCGAACCCGATATCGACCATCAGGAGCACGGCAACAGCCGGGGCGCCCGCCTTGATGGCGATGATGAAGATATCCTTTGCGAGCCCGGCGACGGCCTGCGCCAGTTCCCCCGAAAAGTAAAAATCAAAGGGAGGGGCAAGGCGGTAGCTGTCGGCCATGGCGCACAAAAAGACGTGATGCCCGTCAACAGCGAGAAATACCAGGACAGCCAGCAGGTAGTGAAACTGGGCCACAATCGATACCTGGGAGCTGGTGAGGGGATCGAACACATTGACGATGGCGAATCCCATCTGAAAACCGGCAAGCTGCCCCGCCAGCTGGATGCCGGCAAAGATCAGCCGCCCCACGAAGCCGATGATGACCCCGATCATCACCTCTCCGAACATCCTGATGATCAGCGGCAGGATCTCGGGCGGCGGGGAGTTGATCTCGACAAAGGGGAAGATGAGAAAAGCGATCATCAGGGACAGGCCCGCCTTTACCCTCGGGGGGGCCGAGCCGGCTCCGAAGATGGGCATGGTCACAACGATCGCGCTCACCCTCAGGAATACGAAGACAAAGGCCTCTACCTGTTCTGCGGTTACGTTCGGTATCTGCACCCCGATCCCCTATCGTATGTACATCGGTATGGATTGAAAGAGTTTCTGGGTATACGTCACGACAAGATTGAGCATCCAGGGAAGCGCGACGATCAGTGCCACCATGACGGCGACGATCTTGGGAACGAAGGTCAGCGTCATCTCCTGAATCTGGGTGACGGCCTGGAAGATGCTGACAATCAGACCGACGATCAGGCCCACCACAAGCATGGGGGCTGAGAGCAGCAGGGTGACCTTCACGGCCTCGGCCATCAGTCCAATAACCAGATCGACAGACATGCGCATCCCCCTACAGAAAACTTTGAACGAGGGAACCGACGATCAGGTTCCACCCGTCAACCAGCACGAAGAGAAGGAGCTTGAAGGGGAGGCTGATCATGATCGGCGGCAGCATCATCATGCCCATCGACAAGAGAACGCTGGCAATAACCATGTCCAGTATCAGAAAGGGGAGATAGATCATGAACCCGATCTGAAAGGCCGTCTTCAGCTCGCTGATCACGAAGGCGGGGATCAGGACGGGAAGCCTGATGTCATCGGAGGTCTGCGGCCGATCTTCCCTCGAGATCCTGACGAAGAGTGCGATATCCTTTTCCCTGGTCTGCTTCAGCATGAATTCCTTGATGGGCAGCGCCGCCCGGTCGAAGGCCTTTTCCGCCGATATCTCCTCCTGGAGATAGGGTTGCAGCGCCTGCGAATTCACGGTATTCCAGACGGGGGTCATGATGAAGAAGGTCAGGAAGAGGGCCAGTCCGATGACAATCTGGTTTGCGGGCATCTGCTGGGTCCCCAGGGCATGACGGAGCAGGGAGAGGACGACGACGATCCGCGTAAAGGAGGTCAGCATGATCAGTATCGCGGGGGCAAGGGAGAGGATTGTCAGGAAGAACAAAAGCTGGAGAACGACCGCTACCTTGCCGGGTTCATCCGCGCCGTCCCCCACGCTCAGGTGTATCGAGGGGACGGAGAGCGGTTCGCCCCAGGAAGAACCCGCAAGGAGAAACACTATACAGAGCGCCAGGATACCGAAGAGAAGATATCTCCATCTCCTGGAGGCCCGGTGTGGTCTCCAAAATTCCGCTTCGGGCGGGTGCGCTTCCCTCGTGATGTCTCGTGCCGACTTGTCAGGAATCAAGACGCGACCTCTTTAAATAACCCTTCAGGTAATCGGAGAACGAGGCGCCCCTGCCTTTCTGACCCCGGATCTCCTTGAGCTGCTCCAGCGCCTCGGAGTCCGCGATCTCTGTCAGCAGAGATATCGCGCCGCCTGAGATTCCGATCACCAGTACATGTCCCAGTACGTCAACAAGCATGATGCTGCTCTTGGGGCCCAGGTACTGGGAAGACAGAACCCGTACCAGCTCTCTGTTGATTCCTCCCCCTCCTCCCCTCACGATCTTCTTGAACAGGTACGCGGTCACGATCATGATACCGACCGTGACGGCGAGGGCCGATACGATCTTCAGGAGAGAGGAAAACAGTTCCGGTGAATCCATGGCGTCTCCAGATCGTTATTTCAGCTTGTCGATTCTCTCGGCATGGGGGACGACATCGGTCAGCCGGATCCCGAATTTCTCATTGGCCACGACCACCTCGCCCATGGCTATCAATCGATTGTTTACAAAGACATCCAGCGGTTCTCCGGCAAGTTTCGACAGTTCCACGATCGAACCCCGCCCCAGTTTCAGCAGTTCGCTGATCATCATCTTTCCCCTGCCGAGTTCGACGGACACGGTAAGGGGGATATCCAGAATAAAATCTATATCCAGCAGCGATTCACCCACGTCACCCTTCTGCATCTCCTTGAACCTGACGCTGCTGACCTCTCGTTCCGCAGGCGGGTGTGCCCCCGCCGCCAGTTCATCCTGGACATCGTCCCATCCGATCTCTTCATCCATCTCCGTCTTCTGCTCCTCTCCAGCCTGCTCAGCCTGGGCAGCGTCCGTTTCAGCCGGTTCGGCGGCCTGGGCGCCGTCGGTTTCAGCCGGTTGAGCTTGGGCGCCGTCCGTCTCGACCCCTTCAGGCTCTTTCGCCTCCCGTACTTCTTCCTCAAGCTCATTCTGTCCCATGCTCATACACCCCTTTCTTATCGATCAACTCAAAGATCTCGACCGCCTGGTTGCCCTTGTAACTTCCCGGCTGTCCCTTGAATTTGAGGACATCCTCGACATACACATCCAGGTTGTCACGGTAATGCCGCTCCAAGGGAATCACATCCCCTCTCTTCAGGTTTACGACTTCCCTTCCGCTCAGTTTCGCCTGCCCCAGCTCGACGCTCAGGGTCACCTGCGAAGTCTTCAGTCTCTCGGCAAACTTCCCCACCCACTTTTTGTCGACCTCAAGCACCTCCGTCTGATACGTCACGTGCAGCTTGTCCCTGATCGGCTCGATGGTCGAATAGGGGATACAGAACGTCATCTCCCCCGAAGAAAACCCCATGTCGAGTTCAAACTGCATGATAACGACAATCTCGTCGGGCGTCACGAGCTGTACAAACTGCGGGTTGGTTTCCGACCGCTGATAGACGATGTCGATCTCTATGATCGCCTCCCACACCTTCTCGAAATCGGACAGCGCGTTCAGCGCAACCCTCTTGATGAGGTTGTTCTCTATGAGGGTGAAATCCCGGCCCTCCACCTTGAAGGTCTCCCGTCCGGACCCCCCGAAGATGAGATCAACCAGCGTAAAGGCGACCTGCGGCTCGATGACCAGGAGCGAACTGCCGCCCAGCGGCTTCATCTGAAAGACATGGAGGCTCGCAGGGACCGGGATCGTCTTTATGAAATTGGCGTATTTGACCACACTGACCGAGACGCCGCTGGTGGTGACAATCTTCTTCAGCAGGGACGAGAGCGTCGACCTGAATATCCTGGTGAATTTTTCGGTCGCCATCTCCAGGGTCGGCATCCTCTGATCGATCACTCGATCCTGACCGGTCAGATCGTATGGCCGTATCTCTGACGGATCATGCGCCTCTTCCTGCTCCGTCTCAATCTCACCGTCCGATACCCCCTTTAAGAGAGCATCCACCTCTTCCTGTGACAGTACCTGGGACATCTGTACCCTCTCATCAGTTTTCTCAACCTACGTTAAAAACCCCGCCGACAGGGGACTACTGGATGAGGAACTCCGTAAAGTAGACCCTCTTGACCTGCCCCTTCGACAGATAACGGTTCAGGCGTACGGCGATCTCGTCTCGGAGGGCCTGCTTTCCCTCGAAACCCGCTATCTCTTTATAGCTCTTGGACGAGAGGAGCACCAAGATGCTGTCCGATATCTTCGGCTTCAGCAGCTCGAGTTCGTCCACACCCTCCTGGCTGGATACCTCGATCTGGATCGTCGTCTTCAGGTACCGCTCACCGTTATCATCCATCAGATTGACGACCACGGAACCCATGGACCAGATGCCGGGAGTCTGGGCAACCTCGGCCTTCTCCGAATCAGACGCCCCGGATATATAGTACTTCCACCCCACAAAACCTCCGGCGCCGAGGAACACCACCACAACGGCCAGGATAATCCACTTGACAATGGATTTCTTCCTCTTCTTGGGGCTTTGCTCCTCCTGTTGTTCTTCCCGTTCTTCTTCAGCCATTACTGCGCCCTCCTTCATCCCTGTTTAACATCAAAAGGACCTCCACCCTCCTGTTCAGCTCTCTGTTCCGGTCGTTCACGGCCGGAAACCGCGGCCTTGAATCCGCATACCCTGCTGCCGAGAGCCTCTCCGGAGGAACGGAGCCTTCGGAGATAAAATACTTGACGACACTGACGGCCCGCCCTACCGAAAGCTCCCAATTGGACGGAAACCTCTCGTTCTTGATGGGGACCTCGTCCGTATTCCCCTCCACCATCACCCGGCAATCGATCTCCCGGAGGATGGAGGAGAGGGCCTTGAGGGCCGGCATATTCCTCTCTTCAATCTCGGCGTTCCCCGTCTCGAAGAGCAGTTTCTCCCCCAGGGCGACGGAGACCCCCTCATCCACTACCCGGGCCTCCATGACGCTCCTCCAGGAGAAGATTCCTCCCTCCCCCGGGGCGGCGGCGGCGCCTTCCCCTGCCGTCTTTGCGACGGCCTGCGCCACTGCATTGATACGTTCGGCCAGTTCCCTCTTCTCCCTCTCGAATTTCAGGTTTCTGCCCCCCATGGGAACGACGAAGGGTTTAAAGATCTCTACATCCGCTTCCGGTCCGTGTTCCGACAGATTGAATATGGCCCGTATGGAATACGACGCCTGTCTCACCTTCGGGACGTCAAGCTTCGAGAGCGAAAGGACGAGGACAAAGAACGTGAGGAGCAGCGTCACCATATCGTTGAAGGTTAAAAGCCACTTGCCCCCCTGGTCTTTCGAACCCTTGCGGTCTATCTTCATCCGAGACCTCCCCGTCAACCCGACCGGTGCCCTTCCGGCAGCTCGAAATAAAACTCAACCCTCCGGTTCTTCTGTCTGCCTTCGGGGGTATCGTTCGATTCGAGGGGCTGGTGCTCGCCGAGCCCGATGGCGGACAGTCTCTGTGCGGGAAGCTTCCCCTTCTCGAGGAGGTACCGCAGGACGTTGACCGCCCGGGTCGTCGACAGCTCCCAGTTCGAGGGGAACCGGGCGGTGTGTATCGGAACATTGTCCGTGTGCCCCTCCACCCGTACGTAAAACTGATCCTTCTTCGCAATCTTTACGATCTCATCGAGGCCGGGGTACGCCTCCCTGTTGATCTCGGCCACCCCCGACGGGAACAACACATGACTCTCGAAGGTGGCCTTGAACCCCCGCTCGGTCTCTTCTATGTGGACCGATTTGCCCAGGCCTATCTCCTTGAGATAGTTTCCCAGAGACCTGACGGCCACCACGACCGTTCCGCCGATCCCCTGCTGACCGCCCTCCGAAAGCATCATCATGTCCTCTCCCCCGACCTCCCGATCGCCCTCCTCGATCACCGAATATCCCCCACCCTTGAAGATCGATATCTTCTCCTCGGTAACGGTTGAATAGGATACGAGCATGGCAAAGAAGGCCACCAGGATCAGCGCGAGAGAACAGTATATCGTCTGCCACCCCGCGACGGGGGGCTCTTCCTCTCGTCTCTCTTTTCTCGGTTCCTCTTCCATCCCTATAACACGGTCTTCCGCTCGTCCGGCGATATGAACGAGTGGAGTTTTTCTTCCAGTATTCTCGGGTTGTCACCGGACTGAACGGACAGGATGCCGTTGATGATCAGCTGCTTCACCGTCAGCTCGGCGGCGCTTCGCGTCTTCAGCTTGCCGGCGATCGGGAGAAAGATCAGGTTCGCCAGAATGACGCCGTAGAAGGTCGTGATAAGCGCAATGGCCATGGCCGGCCCTATGGAAGAGGGATCATCCATCTGCATCAGCATCTTCACCAGCCCGATCAGGGTCCCCATCATCCCCATGGCCGGGGCGAAATTTCCCATGGTCATAAAGATCTCCGCCCCCATGCGGTGTCTCTCGGCGACGTATTCAAGCTCCGTATAGAGGATCCTGGAGAGGGCGGCTGGCTCGACACCGTCTATCATCAGCATCACCCCTTTGGTGAAGAAGGGGTCCTTGATATCCTCCAGTTTGTTTTCCAGGGCCAGGATCCCGTCGCGCCGGGCGATCCTCGACATCTCGACCAGCGTCTTGATCGCCGTGTCCGTCTTCAGTTCCTTCTGCAGGAACACATTCTTCGCCACCTTGGTGACCCCGAGGATATCCGACATGGGGTAGTTTATGAGAACTGCCCCCATGGTTCCGCCCAGGACGATCATGGCGGAGGGGCTGTCGGCAAACCAGGACAATCCCCCACCGGAGCCCATGGCGCCGATCACAAGTCCAAATCCGAAGATGATTCCTAAAATCGTTGATATATCCATAGCAGCTACTTGGAAGAGCAAGGAGCATGCCAAAGGCCCGCCTTCGATGGACACCGGCACTCGTGGCGCATACAGAGAAAGGGGAGACCCGGTTTCTCCCGGAATGGCGGCCCTGGCAGGGAAGCCCGCCGGCCATCACTCGATGGCGGAGACCCGGAAGATGGAACGGGGGAGGAGGGGGGCGGGGCAATCCGCCGACGCCCCCCTGAGAGGAAGAGGATTTTGACGAGTCGTCAGAAATTTGACATTTATCTCTTGATGTTCATCAGTTCCCCCATCATCGTGTCCGTTACGGTCACGATCTTCGCGCTGGCCTGATAGGCCCGCTGCGCCGTGATCATGTTGATGAACTCCGTCGCGATATCCGTATTCGACATCTCCAGCGAGTTCGGGCTGATCTCTCCCATCCCCGCGGATCCGGGGGTGTTCGGAACGGCGGCCCCCGACTCCACGGTCGTCGCGAAGAGGTTGTTCCCCATCCGCTTCAGCCCCTTCTGATTGGCGAAGTCGCTCAGGATGACCTGGGCGATATCGGACGTCTGGCCGTTGGTGAAGAATCCGCTGATGGTTCCGTCAGACGCCACCGAGATGGACTTCAGCGAACCGGATGAGTACCCGTCATGGGTCAGGGTCTTCACCACCGAGGTGCTCGCATACTGCGTTACCGAGTTCGCCGTCGTGCCGGCCAGGTCCCACGATATCACACCGGCGTTCCCGATCGTCGCGCCGGTGATGGAGGGCAGCGTCAGGTCGACGTCGGCGGGGGCCACCTCCGTCTGGGCGATGGTGAATTCTATCGTGTCGTCGGCCGCCCACACATTCTCAAGGGCGAAGGTGATGTCGGCACCCCCGGCGCCGTCGAGGTCGATCGCTATGGAGTCATCGACGACAGCCGTCCCGTAGGTGAGGGACATGTTCGCATACCCGCCGTTGTTCGTGATCGTCCAGCTGTCCGCATCGACCCTCGTGAGGACTATGGGGGCCGTCGTATCCTTGTACAACTGCCCCTGGTTATTGACCGTTATGGCGGCGGTACCGGTCCCCGCGGTGTCGTAATACCCGGCACCGTCGTCACCATCGGTGGCCGTCGCCGCTGTCGTGGAGCTGTACACGTACTCGAGGTCACCGTCCTCATCGAACTTCATCCCCGAGTAGCCCTGTGTCGTGGCGGCCGTGTTGTCCAGATATCCCTTGAATCCCCAGTATCCGGTCCCTTCCGTCTTCTGGAATGTCACCTTGAGGGCGTGTTCGCCGCCGAGGGAATCGTAGACCGTCTGGGACGCGTTGAAGGTCGATCCCGTGGCGGTCGCGGAATTCAGGTTCGAGCCGATGGAGATGGTGGTGGTAGTGGTGGGGACGGACTGGACGTTGGCAAGGGAGATATCCGCTATCGTGTACGGATCGGCAGCGGTCAGGTTATACCCCTGTACCTTGTAGCCGTTGGTGTCGACCAGATACCCCTCATTGTCGAGACTGAATGAACCGGCCCTGGTGTAGTACTCCCCTCCCTCGTCATCCTTGACGGTGAAGAACCCCTCGCCGTCGATGGCGAGGTCCGTCGCATTCGCCGTCGTCTCGAACGACCCCGAAGCGAACTGTGTCGCGATCGAGGTGACCTCGACGCCGCGGCCGACCTGCATTCCCGACGCCGCCCCGCCCGTGATGCTCTGGCTCAGGATATCGCCGAAGGATATCTTCCCGGCCTTGAACCCGACTGTGTTGGTATTGGCTATGTTGTTACCGATGACGTCCAGCTGTTTGCTGCTGGCCGTCAGACCCGAAATACCGGCAAATAATGAACTCCCCATCTCTTCGTACCTCCGTGTCTAAAAGTAATATGGTATCACACCTATGCTCTGTATGAGGCCGGATCGCCCTTCCACGCGGCAATCGAGGCCGCTCTTTCCATCGTTACGTTCCCGGCTCCTTCACGGAGAGGATACTCCCGAAGGAGACCGTCTGCCCGCCGATGGAGAGGAAGGGGGTGCCGTCCACGAAGGTGACCCCCGTCACCGTCCCCGTCATGACCGTATCGGCCGCTATCGCATCCCCGCTTACCGAGACCGCAGACACATCGAAGGTGTACGTGCCGCTCTCGGCGCCGCTGCAATCCCAGGTAATCGTGTTGTCGCCGGCCTTCTGCCCCTCAGCCCCCGGCTCGAGGGTGTCCACGAGGAGGCCCTCCTCATTGTAGATCCTGACGGTGACCTTGCCGGCATCCTGCGCCAGGGTATACGTGATGTCGGCGGATGATCCGTCCACGGTAACGCTGTCACCGCTCGCCGTGATCTCCTTGCCGATGAGATTCAGCGCCTGGGCGCTGTTGAGGGACGACTGATACAGCCCCATGAGCTCCAGGTTCTCATTGATACCGAACAGCTGTTCGAGGCTTGAGAACTGTGCGAGCTGCGCCGTAAAGTCCGTGCCGTCGAGGGGGTTGAGAGGATCCTGATTCTGAAGCTGGGCTATCAGCATCTGGAAAAAGTCATCCTTCCCCAGCGAGGCCGAATTCAGGCTCTGCAGACTTCCGCTGCTGTTGCCGATCACACCTTCTATGGTTGACATGGTATCTCCTCCTGAGCTCCGGCACGGCCGGAACGATTGTTACGCAAACACACTGAGACGGCCGTCACCCGCGACGCGCCGGGGCTCTTCCTCCGGCATTGAAGAGACGGGGCCCGAAAAATCGGCATCTCCACCGTCCCACCCCCGCTCGTTTCTGCTCCGATTGTCGTTACTGCCCTCCCCGAACCACGCCGTGTCCCGGCCGGACTCGTAATACCCGCTGCCGTCCGATTTTTCCGGGGCGAACACCTGTATGGTATCCGCCACCAGGCCCTGACTGCGGAGAGAGACCTTGAGACTGTCCATGTGCGACTGCAGGATCTGTTTCACGTCGCTGCTTTCCGCCTGCAGTATGACGTGCACCTTGTTGTCCCTGACCATGACATCCATATCCAGCGTCCCCAGGGTGGGGGGATTGAGCGCAATGCGCACCCTGCCGGACATCTTCGCCCCTTCCGCGATCTGGTCGATTACCATCCGGGGGGTTATCTCGACATGCTCCGGGACAATCGCCGGCCTGCCGCCCACATGGAGGGCGGTCTGCTGATATCCCCCGGCGGGAACACCCCTGTCGGACACGGGTGCCGATTGCACGGTATCCCGGTGCGGGGTCCCGGCCGTACGATCGGCGGATTTCCTGACCCTCGCCGTCTCATCTCCGCCCGCCGTCACCTCGGCCTTGAGATCCGGTTTGTTTCCGATATCACCTCCGCCGCCATCCCGTGCCGGCGAAGCGGGAGCCTTCTCCGCGCCGCCCTTCTCCGAGGAATTCTTTCCCTTCACGGCGGCTGCGTCCATCAGGTTTGTCTTCGGCTCCGGACTGCCCTCAGCCGGACGGACACCCTTTCCGGTCTCGTTCCCTTCGTTCTGAGAAACGGTGATCTTCCCCTTCGCGGCATCCGTCTGCCTCACACCGGTCTTCAGGGATTCCGCCGCGTACCCCGTCACACGGGGATATTCATCCCCCTTGGTGCCGCCGCTGTTACTGAGAACCGTGGCAGTTATTTTCGTATTCTTTGCAGCGTCTTTGTCGGCGGGGCCGATCTTCATAGTATCCGTTCCCGTTACGGGGGCCTCACCCTTCCCGACGACCGTCCCGGCTGTCTCCGGTCTCGAAGTCTCAACCTGAAATCCGGCCCGCCGGACGCCCGGTTTCGTCTGTTCCGTCCCAACCCCCTTTAGGAGATGCATCCGTTCCGTCCTGCCCTCCCCAAGGATGTCGCTCTTCGGCAGGGCTTGCACCTCCGCACCGATCCGCGGGTGGCTGTCCTTCTGCGGCGGGGTCACGGTGTTGCCGTGGACCGATCCGCCCGTCTGTGCCGTCTTTTCCTTCGATACGGTCGCAAAGAGATCAAGGTTCCTCATCGCTTTGTTCCCGGTGACTTCGCTCCTGACCGCTTCATTCCCGGCTGTTTCGCCCTTCTCCGGTACCCCGGGAGAGGGCTCGCTTCCCTTCACCATGCCGTCACCCTTCACGACATGCACGGAAGGTTTGAGGCCCTTCTCCCCTCCGCCGTCCTCCGATCCGTGTGCCGGGAGCGCAGGGTCTTTCGTCTCTCCCCCCTTCGGGGCGGTCTTGTGAGGGTGCTCCGCAACCCCCTTTTCACTCACCGGGAGCGACCGGTTCGTCTTGTTCCCCGTGCATCGTTCCGCTTCCAGTCCTGCCTTCGACCCTGCGGCATCGTCTTCCCCCTGGCGGGACGCCTTCTTCGTATCGGGCTGTCCTTGCATCCCCTCCGCCCCGGGGAGACCGGCGTGAAGTTCTCCCGCTTCCCGTGAAACCGTGCGGACCGCATCTCCCATGATGCAGGCGAAGGGCAACAGATCGCCCGTCTGACCGCCGGAACTCCCCCTCTTCACCTTCTCAGATGCACCCAGGGGGTCGCTTTCCTGGATCTGCTGTACCTGATTGATTTCTGCTGTCACTGAAAGGCCCTCTCCTTGCGGGTGTGGTTTTCTTCCTTGCGGGGGATAAGAGCAAGAGACATACCACCGGATGGGCCGTTATAATTATTATGAATATTGATAGGTTATGGATATGGCGTGATGAGGGGAATCTGAGATGTGGGCAAACATTGCCTACCGATTCGAAAGAAATACCGCTTGTTCCCGGCGGGGAGCGCCCCGCCGGGTATTCATCATTGTTCCCCCCGGGATCTGGCCGCTTCCCTGGTTATCTCTCTGGTGATCGCCACGGACTTGTCCGGTTTGATGTATCCCAGGACTACTCCCGCGTTTTTGCTCTTCATGTTCATGATGATGGTCGCCGCCGTCCTGCTGTCCAGTTTCTCGAGCATGGCACCTGCCTGGGCGGGGGGGGCGGATTCGTACACCTTCGCCATGCTCCGGTATTTCTCGGCCTTCATCTGCTCGGCAGCTTCAAGGACAGCCGTTACCTGCCGTTCCACCTCTTGTAATCTGTCCATCTTTGCAAGTATTTCGTCTTTCAACTCCTGGAGCCTCTTCTCCTCGGACCGCAGAGATTCTTCCCGCTCGTCAAGCTCCTTCTGCCGTGCCAGTAACGAAGAGAGCAACGTCCTCTCTTCCGACAGGCCGTCCTCGAACACATCCTTCGGCGGGGAGACGGCGGGGGCGGGCGGAACGAGCGAATCCGCAGCCGCCTGCTCGACGTTCAGGAGAAAATCGGCGGGCTCCGAATCCGTCATGATCCCCCCGACCACGGCAATCTTGGCCAGGAAGAGAAATATGATCAAGACCTCACAGGTAAGTATCAGCTTTTTCACGTTGTACGCCTCTGCCGGACCGCAAGATCGCCGCCTCATCCATTTCCTTCCGCTCCCTGTCGTTCAGCGACACCTTGTACTCCTCCAGCCGTTTCTCTCTCATGATCTCGAGGATTCTCCTCTTCCCGGCGGCCTCGGTAAGTTCCGCCCTCTTCTCGTCCAGTTCCTCGCCGACTCTGCGGACGATCTCCTCCTGACGATTCCCCTCGCCTCTCATGTAATTAATGTACGAGAGGTAGAAGGAGACATCGGCGGCGCTCAGCTTCTCTTTACCCCGTTCTCTCAACTGGGAGATCAGGTCCGCCATCTCCCTTCGCAGCCTCTCCAACGTTTCCTTCTCGCCGTCGAAACGTCTCTTGACATCCGCACATTCAAGCATCAGTTTCTCCTCCAACAGTTTTCTGTAATCCAGTACCGGCTGCAGTTTGAAATGAAACATATATTCCCCCTTCGAGCGGACCCGTCGTGCCTCCTTCAGTCAAACAGGGCAAGGAGCTGCGCCCTCCCCTCCTCGAAGCCGACCTTCTCATCGATATCCTGCCTGAGAAATGCGTTGATGATGTCTATCATCCGTATCGCGTGGTCTATCTCCGGATTGCTCCCCTCCACGTAGGCGCCGATATTGATCATATCCTCCGCCTTTCGATAGGTGGCCACGGCATTGATGATGTCGTTGGCCCTCTTCCGGTGTTCCTTGTCCACGATATCGATCATGACCCTGCTCCTGCTCTCCAGGATATTGATCGCAGGATAGTGGTTCCGGGCAGCCAGTTCGCGGGACAGGGTGATGTGACCGTCCAGGATCGACCGGGCCGCATCGGCGACCGGTTCATTGAAATCGTCCCCCTCCACAAGGACGGCATAGAGGCCGGTGATGCTTCCATTCCCCTCGACGCTCCCCGCCCGCTCCAGGAGCTTCGGCATCAGGCTGAAGACCGACGGCGTGTACCCCTTTGTCGTGGGGGGCTCTCCGACGGAGAGACCCACCTCCCGCTGGGCCATGGCGAACCGGGTCAGGGAGTCGACCATCAGGAGGACATCCATCCCCTGATCCCTGAAATATTCCGCTATGGCGGTCGCCACATAGGCCGCCCGCATCCTGATCAGGGGGTGCATATCCGAGGTCGCCACGACAAGCACGGACCTGGCCAGCCCTCCTTTGCCGAGACTGTTCTCGATAAACTCACGGACCTCTCTCCCCCGCTCGCCGACGAGCCCGATCACATTGATATCCGCCCTCGTGTTCCGGGCGATCATCCCGAGGAGAACGCTCTTGCCGACCCCCGAGCCGGAGAATATCCCCATCCTCTGCCCCTTGCCGCAGCTGAACAGGCCGTTGATCGCCCTGATCCCGAGGTCCATCGGTTCCTTTATACGGCTCCTCTTCAGGGGATTGATGGGATCGGCATACACCGGATATTCACCCTCCGTCTCTATCGGCCCTCCGTCGTCGATCGGGTTGCCCCGACCGTCGATGACCCTCCCCAGGAGACCGCGACCCACCCGCACCTTCGATTTTTTCCCCGTGGTGAGGATCCTGCAACCGGGCCCCACACCGTCAAGGCCGCCGAACGGCATGAGGAGAACCTTCTCTTTTCTGAACCCGACCACCTCCGCGGAGATGGTTCTCCCGGTGCCGTCCGGGTACACCCGGCACATCTCGCCGATAGACGCTTCGGGGTTATGACCCTCGACCAGGAGACCGATGACCCCGCTCACCTTTCCGTAGGTGTTGAACGGATTGATGTCTTCGACCGTCCTCCGGTATCTTTCAAAATCCATGTTCATCATACAGCGCGTCTCGGATCTTACCCACCTGCCGATCCAGCCTGGCATCCACCGCCCCCGACTGGGTCTCTATCACGGTCCCTCCCCGGGCGATCTCCTCGTCTCTCTCGATGATGATGTCTCCGTAACTTCCGAGAAAATCAGGGTTTGTCTCCGTTATATACCGGTAGTCTTCGGGGTTCATCCGGATCCTGACGTCCTCCTTCCCCCGCATGGTCCGCATCGCCTCTCTCAGGACGGAGATGACGACATCCCTGTCGACACTCACCTCCTTGTGTATCACCTTCTCGACTATCAGAAAGACGAGGTCGAGTATCTCCCGTTCGGAACTCTCCAGGATTTTCTCTTTCAGCGTCTCCAGTTCTCTGATCAGCTTCGCAGCGGACTCGGAGGCCATGGACAGGTTTCTCCTGTCCCGCTCCACACTTTCCATCAACGCGTCATGGGCCTGCTTCGCTGCGGCCTCGCGCTCTGCGGTCCTCCTCCTCGCGATCTCCCGCTCCGTACTTACGGCCTCCTCTGCGGTGAGCCTTTCCTCAACAACCGGCTCGCTTTCCGGTCGTTTCCCGCGATCTTCTCGCTCATCGGGCGGGGGGGTGCCCAGACCTCGAACGAATCCGCCGGGGGTTTCCTCAGGCGGCTCCGTCAGCTTGACCTCTTCCGCCTTGATGATCCTGCTATACGAATTCATCTTTTCCGCCGCTGGTTGTAAAGGTTATCTTGTCTTCAGCCTCAAGCCGCTTGGCGATCTCGATAATCGTCCGCTGGCTCTTCTCCACCTCCGACAGGCGGATGGGGGGCATAATGGAGATATCCTCCCTGAGCATCTCGGCGGCGCGCTTCGACAGGTTATGGAAGACCTTGTCCTTCGTCTCCTCGTCGACAATCTTGAGGGCACGGGGCAGATCCTCACGATCCACCTCTTCCAGCAGTATCCTCATGCTCCGGTCATCCAGCTTGAAGATGTCGTCAAAGGTGAACATGCGGTTCCTGATCTCGACCACCAGCTCCGGGTCCGTTTCCTCGAGTGCCTCGAGAATCCCCTTCTCGCCCGCCCGGCTCATCCGGTTCAGGATCTCCGCTATCACCTGCACCCCTCCGGCATGCTCCTCGCTCTCCCCGCCCCGTATCATCTCCGATTCAAGCGTCTTCGTCATCTCCTCGAGAAATTCGCGCGGGACGCTCCCCAGCGTCGCAATCCTCTTGATGATGTTCTGCTGCCGGTCGGAGGGGAGGTTCTCCAGGATCTCCGCCACCTGTTCGGGTCTCAGGTACGACAGTATCAGGGCGATGGTCTGGGGGTGCTCCGTCTTGGTAAAATCAGCCAGGACCCGCGGATTCGCGTTCCTCAGTTTTTCGATGATCGGCCCGCCGTTGGCCAGGAAGCTCTCCCCTTCGAGAGACTTGATAAACTCCTTGCCCCTGGCCTCTCCGAGGGCCTTCACTATGACATTTTCGACATACTTGTCCTGGACCGACAGGGCGGCGCCTTCGCTGCTCCCGTGGACGAGGGCGTTGAATTCCTTGGCGGCCTGTTCGATGTCCTTCCGGGACGCCCCCTTCAGGCTGTTCATGCATTTTCCCACGCGCCTCAGCTCATCCGTCCCGAGGTTCTTCATGACGCTGGCCGCCGCTTCCTCTCCCAGGGATAACAGAACCAGCGCCGCCTTCTCTTCGTTTCTCATAGCTCCCCTACCGTTCCCCTCTCGATCCTCACCGTCGCCTCCTCAGACGGCGCTTCCTTCTCTCCTCCGGTCACCGGAGCCAGGACTTCAACAGCTCCGCAAACTGGCGGGCATCCTGCCCGGCCAGATTCCTCACCATCTCTATCTCCCTGAACCCTTCGCTCTCCAGTTGAGCCACGGCCTCCTTCTGCTCCACCTGAAGGCTCGGAGCCTCCGGCGGCACACCACCAGCGGCGCCTGCGGCTGCCAGTCTCCTGAAGGCGGCCTCGCCTTCCCCTCCGGCCAGGACAAACTTGATCAACGGGCGCAGGACGAAGAACAGGACGAGCATCAGGGCGGTGAGAGAGGCAAAGTACTTGATAAAGGGAACGGCCACGGACAGGCCCGCCCAGAAGCCCCCCTCTTCGACACCCGTCTCCAGGTCAAGTTTCTTGAAGGGAACGCTGGTGACCGCCACCTGATCCCCCCTCGCGGCATCGAACCCGACCGACTTCTTGACGAGGCTTTCGAGGGTCTTGATCTCCTCATCCGGCCTCGGCTGAAACTCCTCGGTGCCGGCCTCGTCTTTCTTATAGACGCCGTCCACCAGCACGGCCACGGACAGTTTCTCCACCTCCCCCACGGGCATGACCGTCTTGCTGACGACCCGGTTTATCTCGTAGTTGATCACCTCATTCGTCTCTTCACGGCCCGCACCGTAGGCCCCGCCGCCGGTGGAGGCGACCGTGCTCTGCCCGCCGGAGGGCACGATCGATTTCTCGCTCTTGCGGCGCAGATTCCGCACGACCGGCTCTTCGGGGTCGTAGGCCTCCTCGGTCTTCTCAACCACCTTGAAATCAAGGGCCGCCGAAACCCTGGCCACGACCTTTCCCTCCCCCACCACCTTTTCCAGCATGGACTGGATACGGTTCGCCAGGTCCTTTTCTATGTTTCTCTGGTACTCTATCTGTGAAGCCGCCCGTTTCGAGAATGGAGATTCGTTGCCGGCCCTGGCCGTCGAGAGGATATTTCCGCTGCCGTCCACCACCATGACCTCTTCCGGGGAAAGCCCCTCCACGCTGCTGGACACGAGGGCGACAATCCCCTCTACCTGGGAAGCCCGGAGCTTTCTCCCCGCCTTCGGCTTTATGATGACGGAGGCGGTCGGTTTTGCCTGCTCCTCGACAAAGAGCGACTGACGGGGGATGACGATATGGACTCTGCTCTGCTGGACCTCATCCAGGCCGTTGATCGTGCGCGCCAGCTCACCCTGGAGCGCCCTCTGGTAGTTCAGCTGCTGTACGAAATCGGTAACGCCGAAGTTCTTCGTGTCGAATATCTCGAAGCCCATCACCCCTCCGGTGGGAAGCCCGGAGACCGCCATCTCGAGCCGCAGTTCGGAGATGCGATCCTCGGGGACCAGGATGGCGTCGCCGGCGCGGGATATCTGATAGGGGATCTTCTTCTCCTGCAGTCTGGTGACGATCCCCCCCGCATCCTCGGCGGAGAGGTTGGAGAAGAGTGTCCGGTATTCCGTATGATTGACGGAGATGACAAATACCGTGATACTCACCAGGACGACGGCAGCGACCCCGATGATGGATGCCTTCTTCGGCGGGGTCAAGGAGTTAAAAAGCTTCCCCAACTGAGAAAAAAATTGAATCACTGAATCCATGCCTTCCCCTCGCAGCAGGGATTACACCTGCATCCGCATGACCTCTTGATAGGCCTCCAGTATCCTGTTCCGCACCTGCACCATGGTCCTGAAGGCGATATCCGCCTTTTCCAGGGCGATCATCGCCTCATGGATACTCCCCGAGTCACTGAGCTGAACCTTGGTGATCGCCTCATCGGCATCCAGTTTCAACTGATTGACTTCCTCGATCTTGCCGCGCAGGAGGGCGCCGAAAGAATCCCCCTTTTCGCGTACAGCGCCTTCCTTCCCCGGAAGGTCGGACATCGAGGAGATCAGATCACCGCGAATCGAAATATCGTTCACCGTGCCACCTCCTTATTTCCCGAGTTCCAGGGCCTTGAGCGCCATATTTTTCGTCGTGTCAAACGCGGTGACGCAGGCCTCATATGCCCTGTTGGCCGTGAGCATATCAGCCATCTCGACCAGCGGATTGATGTCGGGCATCTCCACGACCCCCTTTTCATTCGCATCGGGATGGGCGGGATCGAAGACCATCTTGACGCTCCCCTTGTCCTCCGCGATACGTTCCACCCTGACCATCCGCAGGGTCTCATCGAAACTGCCCCCTGCCGGTTCGGAGGCAAAGACGGGGACCTTCCTCTTGTAGGCCCCTCCCTCCGGGGTGCGCGTCGTGTCTATATTGGCAAGGTTCGACACGATGACATCCATCTTCGTTCTCTGGGCCGCAAGCCCCGATGCACACACTCTGAAAGCCGACAGGAATTCCATGTTACTTCGCCTCCGTCAAGAGAGTATCCAGGCCCTTGAACTTTCTCGCCAGGAGTTCAACGGCAAGGTTATACATAAGATTGTTTTCCGCCAGTTTCGCCATCTCGGTATCGAGATCGATCTTCTCGCCGACCTCGACCACATCGAGATCGATTGTATCGGAGAGGGGGCTCTTCCCGGATCCGGCCGAATGGACCTTCTCCCGGCCGTCGAGCGCCTCTTCCAGCTCTTCCCTGAAAAGGATATCCTTCGGACGATAATCCGGGGTATCGATATTCGCGATATTCGAGGTTATGACCTTGTGCCGTTCCGATCGAACATCCAGGACCGCGGACAACATGTCGATCGTTTCTCCGAATAGTGCGTCCATACTATCGCCTCGTACTGTCGTTTGATGGTGTTTTTCTATGCAATGCCCGTACCAGGACGGGGATAACCCCGACCGTTATCTGCCGATCCGCGGCCCCCGACCCTCGTCATCCGTCTCGTTCTTGTACTCATTGAGCTTGTTACGGATGGTCCGGACACTGACACCGAGGATCTCCGAAGCCCTGGTTCTGTTCCCGTTCTCCCGCTCCAGGGTCTTGAAAATGAGATTTTTTTCCATCTCTCTCAGCGTCGTGCCCTGTGCAACGGCCAGTTCCACCGCCGTCGCCGCCGGCTGCCCCCCCTCTGCTCCTTCCTCCTCCAGGCGGAGGTGTTCCGGGAGGACGGGCCCTCCCCCGGAGAGGAGCACCGCCCTCTCAATCACGTTCTCCAGTTCCCTCACGTTGCCCGGCCAGTGGTGATTTTCCAGCGCGCGAGCGGCCTCTCTTGATATCTCCGGTTTCGTCCTCCCCGCGAGCCCGCTGTACTTCTCCAGAAAATACTCACTGAGAAGGGGTATGTCTCCTCTTCTCTCGCGCAGGGAGGGGACCTTGACCGGTATCACGTTCAGCCGATAGTAGAGATCGGCCCGGAATTTCTTGTCCTCGACGCATCTCTTCAAGTCCGCGTTCGTCGTGGCGACGATCCTGACATCCACGGGGACAGGCCCTCCCCCCCCCAGCCTGTCGACCTCCGATTCCTGTATGACCCGGAGGAGCTTTGCCTGGAGCTGCATATCCATCTCGCTGATCTCGTCCAGAAGCAGTGTCCCGCCGCTGGCCAGCTCGAATTTCCCCAGCCTCCTCTGCGACGCACCCGTGAAGGCCCCCCTTTCGTGCCCGAACATCTCACTCTCGAGGAGATTGTGGGGAATGGCCGCGCAGTTGATCCCGACGAACGGCATATGCGCCCTGTCGCTGTGGCGGTGTATGTGGCGGGCGAGCAGCTCCTTCCCCGTGCCGCTCTCTCCCTGTATCAGGACGCTCGACCGGCTCCTGGATACACCTTTCAACAGTTCCAGGAGGGTCAGCATCGCCTTGTCCTGGGTAACAACCCTCTTCCCATCGGACAGGGAGCCCCTCGGGTCGCGCCCTGCTGCATCCCGCCTGCCTCCACCCTGTTCGGTCGACACGCCCGCGATAACCGCCTCCAGGTGATCCATTGCGAAGGGCTTCATGATGAAGTCTTCGGCACCCTCCTTCATCGCCTCGACTGCGGTGTTGACCGTCCCGTAGGCCGTCATGACGACAACGGGGATCTCGGAAGCGATCTTCTTGATGCCCCGCAGGACCTCCATGCCGCCTCCCCCGGGCATCTTCATGTCGGTTACGACAACGTCGAAGGCACCTTCCTGAAATCTCTTCAGGGCGTCCGCACCGTTCTCCGCCGTCTCAATCCGGTACCCGCGATCCTCCATGAACTCGGAAAGGACCATCCTCATGGAGGAGTCATCGTCAACAACCAAGATCGCCTTTGTCTTCATAGCTCGCCACACGATGCCCGGATTGGACGCAGAATCATGAACAACACCCTCTTCCGTTCCAACAGGCCGATCCCCCTCTTGCCGGGACGCAGCATCCCGGCCGGATTCGAGGAACAGCGCCACTTGATCCTCTTATCATCCCTCCGGGAGGGATCTCCTCTCTCCTTCCGTTCTTCTGTTTTCCGGATTCCGGTTTCCGGCCGTCATACAGACCCCGGCCGTCCCTCCCGCCACACCGCCTGCGGGATGACGGCACGGCCCGCTCTCTTCCGCGCGGATCTACGAACCCTGGATGTACGGCCCGTATCTCACGGACCAGTCTTCATCGGTCCGGTAGTAGTCCACCACCCTCGACCAGAAGATATCGCCTGCTCCCCCCTGGGGTAAGCCGGTCGATTCATCCGTCACGGGACCCTTGCCCAGTTTTGCGTATCCGCGATCCATATTGATCCTGGTCCACCAGTTCCGTTCCCCTTCCGGGACGCCGCTCAGGGCCTGCTGGTACATCTGCACCGCCTGCTGATACTGCCCTTTACGGTACAGGCAATCTCCCACCCCTTCATACGAATGGACAACCACCGGAAGGGGGCAGAGCTGCGCGGCGCCCTCACACCCATCAAGGACCCTTCGGTAGTTTACAAGCGCGGATGCGTACATCCCCATCTCTCTGAGGGAATCGGCGTATCTCTTCCGGACGGCTGCACCCTCACCGGCGTCCGTTCCGGGGCCGAGAATGGCGGCATACACCCCGGCCGCCTCCCCGTAGAGCCCCTCCTCATACAGGATGTCTCCCATCAGCCTCCTGGCCGAGGCCGCCGTCGCGTCATCAACCCCGGCCCGCGCCTCAATCAGGGGCTGCAATCTCTCTTTCGCGTCTTCGTATTTCCCCCTCCCGCAGTCGACCTTCGCCATCTCGAGCGAAAGCCTGTAGCCCTGCTCATCCTTCCCGAATCTACGGATCATCTCTTCGAAGAATCCGGCGGCCTGGTCCAGCAGACGTATCTCATTGAGGCTCCTGCCGATCCGGTACAGCATGTCGAAATCGCCCCGTTTGAAGAGGACGCTCCGATCAAGGTCGAAGTACAGGTCCACGACGGAGACATAATCCTTCTCCGCATACTCTCCCTCGATCAGGTTCCTGGCCGCCGCCACGAGGTTCTTTTCCCCCTCCTCCCTGCGCATCCCGCGGGGGAAGCCTTCAAGCAACAGGCGGCCGGTGTCGAATGCCTCCCGGTACCGGTTCCCCTTTATCAGGGCGACCTCTTTCCGGAAGAGCGCCTCCTCCTCCATCCCGGGATCGGAAAAGGTCCCTCTCATCGCATCGTAGGCCTCGATCGGTTCGGCGTAATAGTTCATCCCTGCAAAGATCTGTGCCGGCACGGGCATCCCCGGGTTGTCAACCCCTATGTTGGCCATCATGAGAGCGCTCTCCTCCGCCTCCCTGCTTCCGGGATACCGTTCGATTATCAGGCTGAACATCTTCAGGGCGGGGGCCACCTGTCCCGTCCTCTCAAAGGAGCGGGCGATCGCGTAGAGGGTATCCCTGGCATGGTCGCTGTCGGGAAACAGATTCAGATGGACGAAAAGGACGCCCAGGGCGTCCTCGTACTGTCCGGTCTGGACGTAATGCGACCCCAGCCTGAGAAGGGCATCCCCCGGGATATCTTCCAGCACCGGCCACTTTTTGAGGGCGTTATCATACCAGACATCGGCGTCATTAAATTGGCGCAGGCGGGAATAGCAGTCTCCCACGCCGAAATACGCCTCTCTGATATGGGCTCCCTCCGGAAATCGTGCTATGTATTCCTTGAATCTCTCGATCGCCTCATCGAACCTCTTTGTCTCATACGACAGCCTGCCCGTCATGTACAACGATTCGGGCGTATAGTCCGACGGGGGATAGTTCAGATAGACGCTCTTATACTCCACGAGCGCCTCGTAATGGAGACCCAGGAGACGGTAACTCTCGGCAAGCCGATAGGTTGCCCGGGCATTTTCCTGATGGAGACCGGGGTAGCCCCTGATGACCTCTCTATAGTAGTCAATGGCCTCTGAGAGATGCCCCTTGTCTCCCTTCTCCCCCAGGAAGTAATGACAGTCGGCGATCCGCCTCAGGACTGTCTCATCCCTCCTGGTTTTGATGATCTTCTCGAATACGTGCAGGGCCTCCTCATATCTTCCGGACGCAAAATCGTGCAGGGCACGATCGAGCACCCCCTCCCTGCCCGCGGCCGTCATATCTCCTTCAGGGGGCACAGCGTCTCCGGGAGGATGCGGCTCTCCCCCCCCCGGCTCAGCGCCCGCGGATGAGATCTTCTTTCTCAACAGGACGGGAGGGGGGGTCACCGGTTCTGCACGCTCTCCCGTATCGTCGCGGAGGGCGGTTTCCACCGACGCGGTTTTCACGGCATCACCCTTCGGATCGATCTTGACCGGATCGGTCTTCACGGGGTCCGCTTTCACAGATTCGTTATGCACGGGATCTGAGTGCACGATCAGGAAATGTCTGATGACCCCCCGTGACCGCATCTCTTCCCCCGCCTTCAGCGCCTCTTCCCTGCTCGCGTACTGCCCTGCGCACACACGCGTCCATTCTCCTTTTCCGGGGATCTCCACCGTTCTGGCGAAGGAATCATAGCCCCGCGCCTTGAGCAGGGTGATCAGTGCCGTGGCACCGTCAATTTTTTGATACGAGGCTACCTGGACGGTGTAATACCCTTTCCCGGCATTCTCCCCCAAGCCCTCCGACGCGGGCATCAGGACGAGCCATACCGTCACCACGAGGATACAGAAGGCGCCCCGTACTGTCTCTGGTCTGGAAAAAGTCATTGCCGTCACTGCGATACCCTTTTCTTTTACGTACCCTCTCGGTACAAAGCAATTTACATACCAAGGCTGCCGCCATCGAGGGCAGCCCGCCCTCCAACGGAAAAAGGCACAAAGCGTCTAAAGTTTTATCCCCCGATGCCGATTAGGGAGGCAAGAGGGATGATCTGCAAAGGGGAGACCATTTCATGACGATATCGACATACCACGTAGAAAGCGTGCTCAAGGCGTACAGCAGGCAAACCAACGTCGAAAGCCCCGCACGTCCGGAGCGCGGAAACGAAAGCGCGCATACCGATGTGGTGACCCTGTCATCCGGGGGCGACAAGAAAGAGGCCTTCGAGAGGATCTCGTACACCCTGCTGGACATTCTCCTGAAAAACGAGAACCCCGGCTAGGCTTACACCAGGCCGCATTCCCAGGAACAGACATGAATGATACGAGAGAGAACACTGCCATCGAGAGCATCTTCACGATGGATTACATATATGACTCCATCGAGGGCATGATCGGCGAAAACGACGATATCTTTCAAAGGGTGGCCTCACTCGCCCTCCAGGTCACCGACGGTGAGGACTGCGTCCTCGCGCTGCTCGACGAGGAAGACGACCAGTGCCGGTTCAGGGTTGTCGGCGCCCCCGTGGCCGGCTATCGTCAGGCCCAGACCACTCCCCCGCTGGACACCCTTTTCAGGGAAGTGATTACAACGAAGGAGCCCATCCTCGTCGGTCCGGACACGGCATTCCCCACCTCCGTGATCTGCGCCCCGCTGATGATACGAGGGAGGGTCTTCGGCGTGTTGAGCCTGCACGGCAAGAAAGGCGGCGGCTCCTTCAATCGGTCGGATCTGAAGCATATCCGCACCCTGACGAGGCGGGCCTCTCTGAACATGGAGAACAAGCTCCTGTACGAGAGTGTGTACGCCAACATCACCGACACCTTTCAATCACTGGTCGCCTCGATCCACCGCCGGGACCACTATACCAAGAGACATTCGGCGAACGTAACCGCACTCGCGGCCACGACCGCGGAGAAGTGCGGCTGTTCGGAGCAGAAAATCCAATCCCTCAGGATAGCGGCCATGCTGCACGACATAGGAAAGATCGCCATACCGGACAACATCCTCCTCAAGGAGGGCCGGCTGACGGACGGGGAATACGACGTCATCAAGGGGCATCCGATCATCGGGGAAGAGATCCTGAAACCGGTGATGCTCATGAACACCGAGCGAAAGATCATACGCCACCATCATGAACGGTGGGACGGCAGGGGATATCCCGACGGACTCTCGGGAGAGGAGATCCCCCTTCTCTCGAGAATCCTGAGCGTGGCCGACGCCTTCGACGCGATGATAACCACCCGCCCGTACCGGGGGGCGCTTACGGCGGATGTGGCGATCGCCGAACTGCAGAAAAACAGCAACAGTCAATTCGACAAGGACGTCGTCGATATCTTCGTATCGGCCCAGTGCGGCTCCTGTTAGGCCCACGGGGCACGGTTGCGGCACAGTCCACAGTCCTGGCACAGAAAATGCTTCATGCCCCGTGAAGGCTCGGCAGAACGGCCCGCGGGGCGTATGCGTCGTTTCCCTGATGCGGTACCGTCACCAGGCGCAACACGGATGACGGAAAAATGACGCCTCCTGCCGGGTACAACCAGGCACAAGGAGAAAACAGGACGCCATGGTCGATGAAAAACATTCTCCGGGAGGGAAGCGAGGGGAAGCAAACCGCAGGGGATACGCGCGGGTGGACGATCTCCTGAAGATCGACTACCGGAAGATCTCACAGAGAGAGTATGAGCGGTACCAGGACAATCAGGAAGGGATATTCGCCACCGTCTTCGGCGAGCCCCTCAAGATACCCGAGATCGAAGAGATCGATCTCAAGCTCCTCTACAAACTCATCTATCAGGCAAACCTGAAGATGGACCGTATCCTCGAGATACTTGGAGGCAGGGATGCCGAACAGTACGCCTCCGCCGGCATCGAATATGTCAATATCAGCGGTTCCGGAATGAAGTTCACGGCCAACCGGAGCTTCTCAACCGGCGACATCATCGCGCTCCGCATATTTCTCCCCCTGGACTCGAGCACATGGATGACGCTGCTGGGAAAGGTAACCTCGTGCGCGCAGTTGTCCCCGCAGGAGGGATACAGTATCGCCGTTCATTTCGTAGGATTGTCGGAGGGTGACCGGGAGATGATTATCAAGTACGTCTTTAAGAGACAGAGAGAGCTTCTCCGCGTTACGTCCGACATGAAAGATCAGGGATGAAAACGCACCGCGGTCCGCTACACCCGTCCATCGAAGACCATCCCCACCATCTCCTCCAGCTTGCCGGATAACCGCTGGAGCTCTTCCGGGGGAATCTCACGGATGACTTCACCCGTTTCCTTGTCACTGACGGTGACGGAGATCTTATCCCCCTCCTTCCCGTAGGTGGAGAATGACAGGCTGACATTCCTGCTCTTCGCCAGATCCTGGAGCTCCGCCGCCACCGCCTCGACGGCCTGACGGTCGACCGACGGCTCAGCCGAAGGTACATCCTTCGGCGAGCCTCCGGATACAGCCCCCGGCTGCTGCGAGAGACGAGGAGTGGAGGGTATCGGGGTCCGCATGCCGGCCCCTTTAATGGTCATATCCATGCTGTCACACATCCTCTGTTTGGAATCACCTGGCCTTACTCTATATATCGGCACTTTCCGCCAATACTTTAATGCCATCTTACAGTTTAATATCCAAGAATCGGGGCTGCCCTGTCCGGTACGCCCTGTCTCCGGTGATGCGGACCTTGGGATGACTGCGACGGACGGTTATCATGCGACCCTTGATATCATTACGCCACAGGGTGAGCAGTTCTTCACATTCCTTATTGATCGATCCGGCCTTTTCGGCGATCTCTCGGATCATCGCGGTGAGACCTCCGATCTTTTCTCTCACCTCATCCGGCAGGCCCGAGACAAGAAGCGTATTGTCTCTCCGCATGCTGTCTATCCGGCCGTCGATCCTGTTGATCGTATTGATACACCGACGGCGCTCATCGATAAGGGACACGATCATCTCCCGGTTGTTCTGAAAATCGGATATGCCCCTGAGCGATGTCGTCGCGGAGAGAAACCCTTCGAAGGCCTCTCGTTTCTGTTCCAGAAGATCGCATATCTTTCGTGCTTCCATCTCAATACGCTCCGGCTATATTGGCCCTTTCTTCTCTGTGGCAGGAGGGGTCCCGCCGGGCGGAATCGATCTCCTTCCATCCGGATTCGAGCTCTTCGAGCATCGAGGTCACCTCATCGAAGGCCGTTACATCCCTTTGCAGGTCCCCTTCGACGATCCGACGCGCCATGTATACATAGAGGGAATTCAGGCGACCGGCTATCGCGCCGCCCTTCTCAAAATCAAGGGATTGGGTGAGCAGAGACAGGGCGTCCTGTACCTTCTGGAGCGCCTTTGCCTTGGCCTCGTAGTCCTTGGAGGCATCCTTCTCCCGTGCAATCCTGAGATTGCGTATCGCCCCCTCGTAACACATCAGCACCAGTCTCAAAGGGTCCGCCGTGGTCACATTCGCCCGTTTGTACATATCGATCCCGCTGCCGCTTCCGTACATAAGTTATCGTCCCCCTCGCATATTAAGATAAGTTACTCTTGTGCCCAATGGCCCTCAAGACCACCAGCCGCTGTACGCGGCGGTGATCTGCCCGCTCAGCCACTCGCTCTGATTCGATATCTTGCTCAACGCCAGCTCCATGGCGACGAATTGATCGATCATATTCTCCATCTTCCGCGCCAGAAAAGCCTCCATATCCTCGATCCGGTCCTCATAGTCATCGATACGGTCGCCGAGAGACGTCCGCTTGAAGGTCACATACCCGTCCGAGGAATCGGTTATGAACCCGAGTTGCCGGTCGAGCAGCTCCCCTATCCCCAGGGTCATGGTAAAGGTGGTGCTGGTCGTCCCGGTTCCGGTATACAGGACGGAGAGACCGGCCGCGTTGTTGCTGCTGGTGCTGGAGAGGGTGAGGGTCCGGCCGCTGCCGGTGGCCGCCTCGCCGTTGATGGTCCCCGCGACATCGACCCCCCATACCTTCGTGGAGGCGGTGCCGTTCAACCCCAGGGGATCTCCTCCGTCGCTCTCGGCCGTGATAATATGCCCGGTACCGTAGGCGTTGTGGGTGAGCAGCAGCTTGTCATCCACGGTTTTCGAGGCGGTGATGTCCATCGCATACCGTCCCTCGGTAACGGTGGAGAGCGTTCCGAAATCGAGACCCGAGACCGCCGACGTATCGATATTGAAGGAGATCCGGCTGTCCCCGACCTGTTTGTCGGTGATGACGAGGCGGTTGCTGTCGTCCAGCTCCGCCGTGACCTCATCATCGAAGATATCCTCGATACTGTCGAGCAGATCACCGACCGTCTGTGTCGTGTCGACGGTATAGCTCCCCGAAACGAGGACCCCGCTCCGTTTCATCCCCGAGAAGGTGATAACGTCGCCGTCTTCGGCCCCGCTCACGGCGCTCCAGAGGGTCGAAGAGGCGTATCCCGTATCGGTATCACCCCGGATCTGCTCCGTCGTCTCGCTGCTGAACTCCGAGTTCAGGGCGTTGACGACGCCGTCGATATCCATGCCGGCGACATCGACATCCTGAGCCACCCTCCCCGTGGCAAAATCCGTGATCGTCAGGGTGACCCCCGCCCCGACCGTTCCCGGAAGGGACGTCCCCCCCGTCACCGTCGTCTGTGTGGCCGCCGTCGTGATGTCGACGGCATAGCTCCCCCCTTCGGTCTCATCCGTATGGCCGACGTACTGGAAGAGGGAGCTGGAGGATGATCCGTACGCGGTGAACAGTTTCTTGACATAGTTGAAATTCGTCTCGAGCGCCTCCGTCAGGTCATCGTCGTCGATGGTCATATTGACGCTGTCATCGAGGGTGATGCCGATCAAGGCGAGCCGGTTGTAGCTGCCCGACAGGCCCGTAACGGTCTCCGTCACGGTGCTGATCAGGTCCGATTTGACGGAGCGGAGGGTCCCGTCTCCGAAGAGGACCCCGCCCACCTCCTCTTCGTCCTCATCGTAGCTGAACTGGTTGTTGATATAGCCCATGACGCTGTTGTAGGCGTTCGCCATTCCCTGGATCTTCGACTTGATGGAGGCGATATTCCTTTCGACCTTCAGGGTGACCGTCGTGTCGTCGCTCGCACCGACGAGATTCAGCGTGACCCCCTCGATGATGTCCGTGATCGTATTGGAATCCTTCGTAATGACCGCACCGTCGACGGTGACCCGGGCGTCCTCCCCGGCCACCAGTTGCATCTCCCTCCCCTCGGTGGTCACGGAGACATCCCCGAAGTTCAGGGTGCCGCTCCCCTCATTGTTCGCGATGAGGGTCAGGGCGAGGCGGCTGTCCCCCGCCGTGTCGTCGGTGATGGTCACCTTCCCGCCGGAGATGGAGAGGGTGGCGGTCCGGGAGGTCTCTCCGAAACCGTCGTCGCCGGCACCCCCCGTGGATATGGTATTCAACAGGTCCTGGAGGGTATCGGTGCCCTTGTCGGTGATCGTGTAGGTGATGGTGCTGACGGTCGTCCCGTCGCCCCGCGTCCCCGAGATGCTGATGGTGTCGCCGTTCGAGATATCGTTCCCGAAGGCCCCGGCGGTGTCGAACTGGAGGGCGGTATTGTTGGGGGTTACGGTAGCCGTCATCTGGCTGCTCCCCGACTGGAGATCTTCTATCACCAGCCGTCCGCCGGAGTCGAAGTAGGCGTCGACCGTGCCGGAATCTCCGTACAGGTCCTCCACCCAGGCCAGAAACACGTCCAGGGTCTCATCCCCCTTCCCCGCCAGGCTGTAAGTGTCGCTGACGGCGTTGCCGTCGTGGTCCGTCCCGGTCACGGTAATGCTCTCATCGCCGTCGAAATCGTTGGCGTCCCCCCCCGTATCGATCCAGTTCCACTGGGTTGACCCCGAGATGGCCCCTCCCCCCTGGGCCGAGATCTGGGTGTTCGTCACATCACCCCTCAGGGCCCCGGTGAAGATCTCCGAAAATTTCGTT
>JAFGSH010000088.1 GCA_016934695.1 Deltaproteobacteria bacterium | reverse complement strand
TTCAAGGCTTACATGGAGGCGTGTTTCCACACCCTGTCCTTCTCACAGGACGAGGGGGGAATGGGTCTGCCCTCGAGCATCTCCATGGCGTCGTCAGAGTATTTCAACGCGGGCAACACGTCATTGACCATGTACTGCGGATCGGTCACCGGGGCGATGGCCCTTATTCTGGCCTTCGGCTCAGACGAGCTGAAGCAGATGTTCCTCCCCAAGATGTTCGAAGGGGTCTGGGGCGGGACCATGGCCCTGACCGAGCCAAGCGCGGGTTCAGATGTGGGCGCCCTCAAAACCAAGGCGGTCAAGCAGGCCGACGGCACCTATCTCATCACGGGCCAGAAGATCTTCATCAGCAACGGCGAACAGGATATGACCGAGAACATCATCCACCCGGTGCTGGCAAGGATCGAGGGCGATCCCCCGGGGACGAAGGGGATCTCCATCTTTATCGTTCCGAAGTACCTGGTCAACCCGGACGGGTCCCTGGGCGAGCGCAACGACATGATCTGCGCCGGCATCGAACACAAGATGGGGCTCAAGGGAAACACCACTTCATCGCTGAATTTCGGCGAAAACGGCCGGTGCATCGGCTATCTCCTGGGAGAAGAGCGCCAGGGTATGCCGATCATGTTCCACCTCATGAACGCGGCCCGCATCCACACAGGTGTCCAGGCTGAGGCCTGCTCAAGCGCCGGCTACATGCACGCCGTCACCTTTGCCCGCAACAGGATCCAGGGGCCTCATATCACGCAGTCCCTGGATAAGACCGCTCCCAAGGTCCCCATCATCGAACACCCCGATATCAAGCGGTCGCTCCTGTACATGAAGAGTACCGTGGAGGGAATGCGGATGCTCTGTCTCTTCCTGGCCCACCACGAGGACATCATGCACGCGTCGGAGGACCCCGAAGAGGCGAAGGCGTCGAAGGGAATCGTCGAGATTCTCACCCCCATAGTGAAGGCGGGCATCTCCGACGAGGCGTGGCTGGTGACGGCCGAAGCCATGCAGGTACACGGCGGGTACGGCTACTGCCAGGAATACCCGGTGGAACAGTACGCCCGCGACGTCAAGGTCTTCTCCATCTACGAAGGCACCAACGCCATTCAGTCCCTTGACCTCCAGATGCGCAAGATGCTTATGAATCCCGAGATGTACAATTACTCGCAGCTCAGAAAACACATGAACACCGCTATCGACAAGGCCCGGGGCATGGTGGACGAGAAGTATGTCGAGCCCGTCGAGCGCGGACTGGCGAAGCTCGACGAGGTTATTGAAATGATGAAGGCACAGCTGGGCGAAGGGAAAATCATGGCCCTGGTCCTCAATGCCACGCCCTTCCAGCAGGCCATGTTCCCGCTCATCATGGCCTGGCTGCACCTGTGGAGCCTGACGATCACGACCCCGAAGATGAAGGATCTCCTGGGCGACGCCAAGGGCGAAGAGCGCCAGAAGAAGATCGCGGAAGACGCCGAGGCGGCCTATTACAGCGGCCGGGTGCTTTCGTCACAGTACTACATCGGCTCGGAATTCCCTAAGTACTTCGGGCGCATCGAAGCCATCATGAACAAAGAATCGGCCCCCCTGAAGGTCGATTCGGCGAACTTCACCGGAGCGCCGCTGGAGTAACGGCGCCCCAATACACCAACAGCAATGGCCCCACGTCCTTCCGGTGTGGGGCCATGTGCGCTTTATACCTATTACAGCTGAGGTCGGTGCGGGAGAAATTCCCTATCACGCGCCTTTTGACCGATTACCTGAATCTGCTGGGAGAGCTGAATCAATAGAGGACAAGCGGCTTCGCCGGGCCTTGACTCATTTTTTCTTCTTTTCTCCTTCGAGATCGTCCAGAAAATCGAGCAGTTGGTCCCGTACCATGACAAACGACGGCCCCCCGCCGAACTCCACCCCGATGGCGGCCGCCTCGAGTATTTCCTCTCTGGTGGCCCCTGCCGACAGGGCGCTGTTCGCGTGGTTGGCGAGACAGGGAACGCACCGTGTGGCTACGGCGGCGGTGACGGCCATCAGTTCCTTGTACTTCCTGTCCAGCACGCCGGGTTTGTAGTACTGCTTCATCAGATCATTGAAACCGTGGAATACATTGGGGGCCTCTTTCTCAAGCCGCCGGCGGTTTGCCTCCCGTTTTCTGAGTATCTCCTTCGCCTCTCCCATTGTCCGCCTCCTATACGTATTTAATCTCACGCTATCTATCTCGATCAGGCTCGATGATATTCATGGCGCACCGGGCCCCTTATCGTCTATTTCTCTGAGGTATTCGAGGACGACCATCTGATCCCGAAGGGGCGGGACGGAGCCGGGGGCGATGGCGACTGGGAGCCTCCCGCCCCTTATCCCCACGAGCCTTTCCAGGGCCGTGAACATATGAACGGGCGGAAAACCGCCCGTCGACAGATAGCGGATCAGCTTAAAGGTCTCGAATCCGTCGAACCAGCGGGAGAAATGATCGCGGAGGTGGGCCTCGTCGCCGCTGTTCTCCACAAGCCGGGGCCACACCTCACCGAATCGGCGGACATGGAGGAATTCCTCCAGTGAGGGGTGTATCCCCCCGGCACGCGCCAGTATCGCTTTTGGGTCGACATCCGGGGATGATGCCATGTAGTCCAACCATTCTTTGAGGACTTCAAAGGATCGGGGGTTGTACAGGGTGTACTCGTTCCGCTCTCCCGTGGCAAAGCGGATGATCCGCTTGCCCGTCCCGAAGGGAACGCGACCGGAGGTTCTCGACGAAGGATGAACGGTAGTTTCGCTGATGTTCCTCACAGTTCCGGTCTTCGCGAGTTTGTCGAGAAAATAGAAGTCCTCCCCCGCTTTCCTGGTGTTCATTCCCCTGACGGCCGCGTACGCCCCGGCGCTGCACGCCATCGTGGAACCGATGGAGTGGAAGGCGTACGGCGATCCTGCGTACCGGAGGCCAAGGACATAATAGCGCAGGAACAGCTCGTAGCAGCAGATGGCGGCCTGCTCATCGGGCCGCTTTGCCTCCTGGTGGGCAAAGGAGACCACGGCGGCGGCGACCTTCTCGCGCTCGAAGGCCTCACGCACAGAGGAGAGGTAGGTGTCCTCCACCAGCGTGTCGGCATCCAGAGAGAGGATGATCCTGGGGGAAGGGTTCCCATAGTCGAAGACGCCCAGGGCGAGGTCCATCCCGATCTTCCTCGCGAGACCCACCCCGGCGGTCTTATCCGGCATCTCCAGCCCCGGCGACGAGGCGTCGACATACCCGATCCGCAGGCCGTTTCCATCGGAATCGACGAGTTTTTTCAACCTCTCCAGCGTCTCCCGGTTGTTGGCAAGGTCATCCGTCGATACGGCATCAAGGACACCGTTATTTATGACACAGATCACGAGGGTACGCGCCAGCTCGGCTGGAGGATTCTTGGAAAGGGCGGCAAGAGTTATAAAGAGGTGGTCCGCCTCGGCGAGGGCGGGGATCACGACTGCGTTGTCAACACCCTCAAGTGATCGGGCAATGATCCTCCACCTGTCTCCTACGGACCAGCGGGTCAGATACTTCCGGATCTCCCGGGGAACGGTCATCCTACATGCTCCTCGACCAGCGCCCTGAGAGCGCCGTAATCGGCCCCGTCGATCCAGCGAATAGCGACCCCGCGCCGCTCCATTCCCCTGAACCAGGTCATCTGCCGCTTGGCGAACTGGTGTATCCGCGTGTTCAGTTGCTCGAACATCTCGTCGAAATCCATCTCCCCCTGGAGATAGCGCCCCACGTACCGATATTCCAGGCCAAGAGAGTCGAATCGTTCCCAGCTCAGGCCGCCGTCGTGAAGCCTCCTTACTTCCTCGATCATCCCCGCGTCGATCCGCTCTCTCAGACGTCTCGTGATCCTCTCGCGCAGGACTGAGCGTTCCCAGCGGATACCGGTGACGAAAGGGTGTACGGCCGGGCGCTCCGGCCCGCCGGCTCCGCCATGGACCTTCGTATATTCCTCGATCTCAATGGCGCGGACGAGCCGCTCACGGTCCTCGGTATCCGTCGTGTTGTGGAGGGCCGGGTTGACCCGCAGGAGCCGCTCACGCAGGGCGTCCATCCCCATCGCGCTCAGTTTCCGGCGCAGGGCGGGGTCCCCGGGAACCTCGAGCATGGCGTAGCCCCTGACCACGGACTCGATATACAGACCCGTTCCCCCCGCCATGATCGGGACTATCCCCCGGCCGGAAAGCTCGGAGAAGCAGCGGTAGAAACGCTGCTGGTACTCGAAGAGGTTGAACTCGTACCCGGGATCGACGATATCGATCAGATGACAGGGGACCGCGACGCCTTCCACGAGGAACTCCGCAAGGTCCTTCCCCGTTCCCAGGTCCATCCCCCGGTACACCTGGCGCGAATCGGCGGAGAGCACCTCAGAGCCGCGCTCCTTCGCGAGCCGGGCAGCCAGCCTCGTCTTACCGCTCGCGGTCGGTCCCAGGATCACGATCAGGTTG